>CAMCPF010000022.1 GCA_945876515.1 Candidatus Kuenenia stuttgartensis | reverse complement strand
GCCACGAAGTTGGTGGCCGCCGAGTTGGAGGTGAGCTGCCAGTTGGCCGTGCCGCCGACGTCGATCGCGGAGCCAGAGTCCCACGTGGTGGAGGCGTTGCCCCGCCAGCGGACGACGTCCACCCCGGTGATGTCGAGGTCGATTGCGGTGTTGGTCGCGTCGTACACGAGGCTACCGGAGAGCCGCTGCGGCAGCGGGGCGAGCAAGAACCCGCTCGAGATCGGGGCGCCGACGTAATCGATGAGCGTGAACCGGCCGAGTCCGAGGCTGCCGGTCGTCGAGACGGCCAGCGTGTGGCTACCAGTGGAGGGCGAGAAGCCATCGGAGCCGGTGACGTTCACGAGCGGCACGACCGGGTTGCCGACCGATCCGAGTTCGAACCCCAGCGTCGAACCGGTGCCGCCGAGCGCAAACGTGGGCGTGGAGAATGTCTGCGGCGTGCCGCCGCTGGTGGTGGCGAACGTCGCGGCGTCGGCCACGGTGATGCCGCCCGCGGCGGTGGTGGCCCGCATTGCGAGCGTGCCGGCGGAGACGGTGATCGGGCCGGAGAGCGTGGCCGCTGCCGAGAGCGTCGCCCGCCCGCCGCCCGACTTCACGAGGCTCCCCGCGCCCGAGATGACGCCCGGCAGATCGAGCGAGCCCGTGCGGTCGATCGCGAGCCTTGCTCCGGACTGCACGGCGATCGGTCCCGCCAGGCTCCCCGCGTCGCCACCGGCCCCGATCTGAAGCGTGCCGGCCTCGATGGTCGTGCCGCCGGTGAAGGTGTTGGCCGTGGCGAGGATGGCCGTCGCGGCCCCCTGCTTGACGAGAGAGCCGGCACCGCCGATGCCGCCTGCACCGGAAATGGCGTACTCACGCGTGGCGTTGGCGAACGTGACCCGCTGCGGCGACACTCCGCCGCCGAGCGTCACCGCCACTGGGCCGCTGCCGGCTGCGGTGTCGTCGAACATCACGCGGTCGGTGTCGATGAAGTTGGTCGCCGTCGCCCCCTGCTGGAGTTGCCAGTTGGCGGTGCCACCGGTGCCCACGGCAGAACCCTTGTCCCAGGCGCCGTCCACGGAGCCCTTCCAGACGACGGAATCGACGGAGTAGGCGGTGCGCAGTTCGGGCCGCCGGGTTGGATCCGAGTTGCCGCCGCTGCCGACCGTCCAGCCGTCCGTCGTCCCCGCCCGCACCAGCAGGCCATGATTGGCCGCCCCGTCCTTCCAGGCACTGACGGCCGACGTCACTTCGACCCAAGCCTGTGCGTTCTTTCCCGCCGTTCCGGACGTTCCGGTCGCCGGGGCGGCGAAGTGCGTTCCCGAGACGGGGCCCTGGGGCCCGAAGCCGGCGTAGGTCGAAGTTGAATCCCAAGCCGTCAGCATCCGAAAGACGGAGAAGGGCCCCGATGATTCGTCGTTGCTTCCAGCCTGAGTCGTGAGCACCAGCCAACTCTTCGTCACGGTTGCCCGTACCGGTACCTGGTCGGCTGCGGAGCCAACGATGCCATCGAACTTGAGCAGGCCGAACTGATCTGGGCTACCAGCGTCCCCGGGAGGAGTCGCGCTCGTCGGGCCGTCGAGCGCCATCCCTGCCGCTGCAGTGGTGTTGGTCGTCAGCCCCGTGACGCCGTTCATGATGACCGCCGTCATTCCCGCGTAGCCGGCCACGTTCTGTTTCAGTGAGGCGATCGTGGTCGGTTGTGTGGTGTAGGTCACGGAGAGTTGCGGCCGGCTCGCGGTGGTGGTGTTGCCATTGGCGAGCATTCCCCACGCATCGGTCGTGTAGGCCTGGATCACGAGGCCGTTGTTGGTGAGTGAGCCATCGGCCCACTGCTGCAGCAGACCAGGGCCGAGTGGAATCGTGTACGCGGTGTTGAGCGCTGGAGCCCGGAGCGAACCGTACCCAATGGTCGCTCCCGAGTTCGCGTAGGTCGGTCCGTTGGTGCCAGCGGTACCGGTGCCGGTTCCCAGTTGGGTTATCGCGGTGCGGGTCGAAAAATCACTCCTCATGCCGGAGATCAGAAAGTAGCCACCCGAGTTGTCGTTCGTGACAGAGCCCGTGGTGAGGCGAAGGGAGGAGGAGAGGATCGTCGCACCCAGAGGGATCTGCCCCGCACCGCTGCCGAAGATCGAGTCGAACTTGATGAAATACTGCGCTTCCGCGTTGTCACCGGCTCCGGCATTGGCCGCGGTGTCCTGGCCATCGATAGTGGCAGAGGTCGGCGTCGCCGTGCCGGTGGTCAGCGTGATCCGCCGGTCGGTGCTGCCGGCGTAGCCGCTGGTTCCCTGCTGGAATGTCGCGGTCGTCTGGCCGCGACCGTCCGCAGGCAGCAGGGTGGCAACGAAGCATGCCGCCGCGACCGCGGCGGCTGAAACGTGTGGATGCCCGAGGGCGGATCGCATGCCGCTACCTGTCTGCTCTGTGAACTCAGCTATCGAACACGCCCGGTTTGTCCCAGAAGCAGGTCAGGAGATCGTGAGCCGCCCGTGAGAAAGCCATGTGTTTCCGATGAGGATTTCGTGAGTCCGATTCCGGGCGCCGCGGGCCGATCCGGTGGGAGGCAGCGGCCCGCGGGCCCGACGCTGGACTCCCTGCGTATGATTTCAGTCGCAGGGAATTCGCCCGGTTCGCCGGGTTCAGGCGGAAGGCAGCGGCAGGTACGCGCCGAAGGACGTCGATCGTTCCGCCGTATCCGGCCCGCACGCACGGGGGCCGCCGGCTTTGCCAGCCGGAGATCTCCCATGCCCCTCGTGCCCCTCCACCGGGTCGCCTTCGTCGGCACCTATCCGCCCCGCCGCTGCGGGATCGCCACCTACACCCGCGACCTGCGCGACGCCGTGGCCGCGGAGATCCCCGACGCCGAGTGTCTCGTCGTGCCGGTCGTTGGCGACGAGCCGGTGGACGGCCATCCGCCGGAGGTCCGATTCACGATCCGCGATGACTCGCTGCCGGCCTACCGCCGGGCCGCGGAGTATCTCAATCTCTGCAATATAGATGTGGTGTCGCTCCAGCACGAATACGGGATCTTCGGCGGCCCGGCAGGGGCCCACGTGCTCGCGCTCGTTCGCGGCCTGCGGATGCCGGTGCACACCACGCTCCATACCGTGCTGTCTGAGCCCACAGTCGAGCAGCGGGAGGTGATGGAGGAGTTGCTCGCGCGGTCGGCGCGGGTGGCCGTGATGACCGAGCGGGGTCGGGGGCTGCTCCGGGACCGCTACGGGGTGGATGACGCCCGGATCGATGTCATCCCCCATGGGATCCCCGAGACGACTTCCGTCTCGCCTGCCGTCGCCCGCGAGCGGCTGGGCATCGACGCTGGGTGGATGCTCCTGACCTTCGGCCTACTCGCTCCCAACAAGGGCATCGAGCATGTGATCGCCGCCCTCCCGGCGATCTTGGCCGATCATCCCGACACGATCTACGTGGTTCTCGGCGCCACCCACCCCCACCTCGTGCGCAGCGAAGGGGAGAGCTACCGGGAGCGGCTGGCGGCGCTCGCCACGCAGGCGGGCGTGCGCGACCGCGTGCTGCTGCTCGATCGCTACGTCGAACTCCCTGAGCTCTTGCAGTTCATCGCCGCGGCCGATGTCTACATCACGCCCTACCTCAACCAGGACCAGATCACCTCCGGCACCCTGGCCTACGCCTTCGGCTGCGGCAAGCCCGTGATCTCGACCCCTTACTGGCACGCGGCCGAGTTGCTCGCCGGTGGCCGGGGCGTGCTCGTACCGTTCGCCGATCCCAACGCGATCGCCCGCGAGACGACTGCGCTGCTCGCGGACGACGCCCGGCGCGGCCAGCTTGCCAGGCAGGCCTGGCAGGCGGGCAGGGGCATGATCTGGCCCCGCGTGGCCGAGCGGTATTCCGCCGCGCTGCGGCGAACACGGCAGGGGCCGGGCCGCGGTCAGCGACGGGCAGAGGCGCCAGTGGCCGAGAACGACGACCACGACCTGCGGTTTCTGCCGCCGCTCAACCTCGATCACCTTCGGCGGCTCACCGACTCGACCGGCATCATCCAGCACGCCGTCTACGACGTGCCCAACCTCGACGAGGGCTACTGCACCGACGACAACGCCCGGGCCCTTACGCTCACAGTGATGCTCGAGGAACTGGGCGTGATGAATGCCTGGCTCGACCGGGCCGGCGGCACCTACGCCGCGTTTCTCGGCCACGCCTTCGACCGCCGCAGCGGGCGGTTCCGCAACTTCCTCGGCTTCGACCATCGCTGGCAGGACGAGCGGGGCAGCGACGACTGCCTCGGGCGGGCGATCGTCGCTTTGGGCACGTGCGTGGGCCGCTCCCGGCGGGCCGGCCTGCGGCGCTGGGCGGCGGAGTGCTTGCCGGCGGCGATCCGGGCCGTGGCGGAGACGACGAGCCCCCGGGCCTGGGCGCTCGCGGTGATCGGGATCGACCGCTACCTGGAGCGGTTCGGCGGCGACCGCTTTGCGACCGCGATCCGCGACGGCTTGGCGACCCGCCTCCTGACCCTCCAGCAGGCCGTGGCGGGCCTCGACTGGCCGTGGCTGGAAGACACCCTGACCTACGACAACGCCCGCGCCTGCGAAGCGCTGATCGTGTTTGGAAAAGCGGGCGGCGACGCCGAGGCTGGTTCCACCGGACTGGCGATGCTGCGATGGCTCGAGGGGGTGCAGCGGTCGCCGTGCGGCTGGTTTCGGCCGATCGGCTGCCGCGGCTTCTATCCCCGCGGCGGCGAGCCGGCGGCGTTCGACCAGCAGCCGATCGAGGCGGAGGCCACCGTCTCCGCGGCCCTGGCTGCCTGGCGGGCCTCCGGTGATCGGAGCTGGCTCGATCTCGCCTGGCAGGCGTATCAGTGGTTTCATGGCCGAAACGAACTCGGCATGCGGCTTTACGATGCCACCCGCGGAGGCTGCCGTGACGGCTTGCTCGAGGATCGCGTCAACGAGAACCAGGGGGCTGAATCCACGCTCGCCCACCTCCAGTCACTGGTCGAGATCACGCTGGCGGTGGGCTGCGATGCGGGGCCCGAGCCGCACGTCCCCTCCCACGCGGCGGGCGCGGCCCGGTTGGCCCGCGCCCGGGTGGCCATCCGATGACCGCCGCAGGCCGGGTCACCGTGGAGCGGACGGGCGTCCTGCTGCGGCCCAACAACGCCCGCGTGTTGTATCGCCCCTTCGAGCCGCCTAGCCGGGAACGGGCGATGAAGATCGTGGCCCGCGTGATGGAGCTCTGCGAGCCCGAGGTCGAGCGGCAGCTTGCCGGGGTGCTCTCGGAGTTTCACGGGCGGCACCAGCGGCTTCAGCAGTTCTTCCTCGACCGGTTCGAGGCCGTCCGCCACCATCTGCTCACCGACCGGCCGCTCGCCGAGAGCCGCCGCCAGCTGATCGGGGCCTACTTCACGCAGGAATACGCGCTCGAAAGCGCCGCCCTCTTCAATCCTTCGATCGTCTGGCATCCCGACCAGACCGGCTTGCCGGAGGGCTCGCGTCGGTTCATCCTCAGCCTCCGCGCCGTCGGCGAGGGGCACGTGTCGAGCGTCGGCTTTCGCTCGGGGCTCGTCAACGCCGAAGGGCGGATCGGCATCGACCCGCCAACCGGCTTCGTCACGGCCCCCGCCGTGGTGGCCAACGCCCTCTACGACAAGGAGCTGTTTTCGAGAAAGCTCGCCGAACTCGGCGTGGTGGACAACGTCGTGGGCATGGTCTTCGGCGAGCTCGACGACCGGTTCACGCTGGGCGACCTGAACGCGGCCGTGGGCAGGGCCGCCCGTCGCCACCGGGGCCGGCGGAGCGACTGGGAGCCCTACGAGCGGGCGATCATGGCGCTGGCCCGGGCCAACTACGAGATCGAGTGCGACCCCGCCTCCGACATCTCAGAGCGGGTGATCTTCCCCTACTCGCCGGCCGAGACCAACGGCATCGAGGACGCCCGGTTCGTGCAGTTCACCGACGACGATGGCACGGTGACCTACTGCGCCACCTTCACGGCCTTCGACGGCAACGTGGTGCTGCCGCAGTTCGTCGAGACCGCCGACTTCGTGCGGTTTCGCGTCAGCACGCTCAACGGGTCGGAGATCGCCGGCAAGGGGATGGCCCTTTTCCCCCGGCGGATCCACGGCAACTACGCGATGCTCTCCCGGCAGGACGGGGAGAACATCTTCTCTATGGAGTCGGACATGCTCCACTTCTGGCACTCGAGGCGGCTGATCATGAAGCCGACCGAGCCCTGGGAATACGTGCAGCTCGGCAACTGCGGCTCGCCGCTCGAGACCGAAGCGGGATGGCTGGTGCTGACCCACGGCGTGGGGCCGATGCGGAAATACTCGATCGGCGCGGTACTGCTCGACCTTGAGGATCCGTCCCGCGTGATCGGCCGCCTTCGGGAGCCGCTCCTCTCGCCGACCGAAAACGAGCGGGCGGGGTACGTGCCCAACGTCGTCTACTCGTGCGGGGCGGCGATCCACGCCGGCCGGCTCGTGATCCCCTACTCGATGAGCGACTACGTGACGGCCTTCGCGACGGTGCGGCTCGAGGAGCTGCTGGGGGCGCTGACGGCGGGGGCGTGATTCGTTGCGGCACGTCGTGGGTGCTGCGGCTCGGGGTTGCCCATGCCATCTCGACGGACGCTCCCTGCGGGCTTCGTGCCCTCCGGTCGCTCGATGCTAGCTCGCTTCGGCATCCTGCCTGCGCTCGCTATCAACGCCGCTCGATTGGCATGGGCAACCCCTCGCGGCCGATCGATGCGCTGAAATGCGTTGGCCTGAACTGATAGACTGATGTGCGCTTCGGCAGGAGCTCAGAGGCATTCATGACCATCCCCCAGATTTCCCCTGGTTCCTGGTGGTGGCTCGATGCCGCCGGGCTCGAGCGACTGATCACGGTGCTCGCCGCCGCGGGCTACCGGGTGGTGGGCCCGCAGGTGGCCGACGGGGCGGTCGTGATTCGCGACCTGGCTTCGGCTCGCGACCTCCCTACCGGCTGGCTCGATGAGCAGGACGGTGGCACGTATCGGCTAAGGTTCGATCCCGCGGCCGGCACATTCGACCACGTCGTGGGGCCGCACTCGCTCAAGAATTTTCTCTTTCCGGCCCGGGAGACGATCGCGAAGTTCACGCGGGCCGACGGCATGTGGTCGCAGGAGGAGTTGGTCCGCGCCGAGCCGCCGCTGGCGGTGATCGGCGTGCGGGCCTGCGACCTCGAGGCGCTCCGGATCCAGGATCGCGTCTTCATGGGCGGCGAGCACGTCGATCCGGCCTACGCGGCCCGACGCGAGAAGCTGTTCATCGTGGCGGCGAACTGCCGCCGCGCCGTGGCCACCTGCTTCTGCCACTCGATGGGCTGCGGCCCAGCCGCCACCCACTCCTTCGACCTGGCGCTCACCGAGCATGGCAGCGGCATGCGGGCCGAGAGTGGCGGCGGGCCGAGCCGGTTCGCCTGTGAGGTGGGATCAGACCGCGGGGCCGAGATCCTGGCAGCACTGGGCGACGGTCTCGACGTATGCACGCCGGCGGAGGTCGCGGTGGCTCAGGCGGTGCCGCAGGAACTCGCCGCCCGAATGCATGCCCGTGAGGCGGAACCGGGGAAGCCGCGGCCCCGCAGCCTCGACACGGAGGGCATCCGTGATCTGCTCTTCGATAATCTCGAGCACGCCCGTTGGGACGACGTGGCCAGCCGCTGCCTCTCCTGCACCAACTGCACACTCGTCTGCCCCACCTGCTTCTGCGCGAGCGTGACCGAGGTGGCCGACCTCTCCGGCGACCACGTGGAGCGCGAGCGGCATTGGGCGAGCTGCTTCACGCTGGATCATGCCAAGATCCACGGTCACAGCGTGCGGAGCTCGACCGCCTCCCGCTACCGGCAGTGGCTTACCCACAAGCTCGCTGGCTGGATCGACCAGTTTGGCACGTCGGGGTGCACCGGCTGCGGGCGATGCATCACCTGGTGCCCTGTGGGAATCGACATCACCGAAGAGGTGGCGGCGATCCGGGGCACGAGTGACGCGACTACGGCGCCGGGAGGTGGCCCATGAACACGGCCGCAGTCACAACTCCTGGCGCGGCACCCAGCCAGGCGGCCGCCGATCCCTGGCGGTCGCACCCCGCTCGGATCCTCAGGATCACGCCCGAGGTGCCGGGCGTGCGGACCTACGACCTCGAGTTCCGCGACGCGGGGGTCCGCGACGCCTACCGGTTCGCGGCCGGCCAGTTCAACATGCTGTATCTCCCCGGCATCGGCGAGGCGGCGATCTCGATCTCGTCGGATGCCGCCCAGCCGCAGGTGCTTGCCCACACGGTGCGGGCGGTGGGCAACGTCACCGACGCACTGGCTCGGCTGAGGGTGGGCGACGAGGTGCTGCTCCGCGGGCCCTACGGTCGGCCTTGGCCGGTGGAGACGCTCCGCGGCCGGCACGTGGTGGTCGTGGGGGGAGGCCTCGGCCTGGCTTCGCAGCGAACGGCGATCTGCGAGTTCGCCCGCCATCGCGACCACTACGCGAGCGTCACGATCCTGCACGGCGCCAAGACGCCCGAGGGTCTCTTTTACACCGCGGAATATGCCGCCTGGCGGGCCGCCGGGATCGAGGTCCGGCCCGCGGTCGATCAGGGGGATGCAGGTTGGAGCGGCCACGTCGGCCTCGTCACCGACCTGTTCGCGGATCTGGCGATCGACCCGACCAATGCCGCCGTTCTCTGCTGTGGCCCCGACCCGATGATGACGGCCGTGGCGCGGGCGGCGGCCCGGGTCGGCATTCCGAGCGGCGACGTGTACGTGTCGCTCGAGCGCAACATGGCCTGTGCCGTGCGGCACTGCGGCCTCTGTCAGTTCGGGCCACACTTCGTCTGCCAGGACGGCCCGGTGTTCGCTTATGATTCGATCGTGGAGTTTCTCGCGGTGCCGCACCTGTAGCGAGCCGGCCATGACCACGATGCCCCCCGAGCCAGGCAAGCCCGAGAAGCCCAGCCTCGCGGTCTTCAAGTTCGCCTCCTGCGACGGCTGCCAGCTGCAACTGCTCGACGCGCAGGGCAAGCTGCTCGAGATCGCCGACCGGGTCCGGATCGACCACTTCCTCGAGGCCAGTTCGGCGGTCGTGCCCGGACCCTACGACGTGGGCCTCGTGGAGGGCTCGATCTCGACGGCCCACGACGCGGAGCGAATCCGGGAGATCCGCCGCCAGTGCCGGTTTCTCGTGACGATCGGCGCATGCGCCACCGCGGGCGGCATCCAGGCCCTGCGAAACTGGGGGCGGATCGACGACTTCCTGGGGGCTGTCTACGCCTCGCCCGAATACGTCACCACCCTCGCCACCAGCACGGCGATCGCCGATCACGTGCCGGTGGATTTCGAGCTGCGGGGCTGCCCGATCGACACGCGGCAACTCGTGGAACTCATCACGGCGCTCGTGCTGGGAAGAAAGCCCCATGTGCCGGGCCACTGCGTCTGCGTCGAGTGCAAGGCCCGGGGCACGGTCTGCGTGGCCGTGGCCAAGGGCATCCCTTGCCTGGGGCCGGTGACGCAGGCCGGCTGCGGGGCGATCTGTCCGGCCCACGGCCGCGAGTGCTTCGGCTGCTACGGGCCCGCCGAGGCGGTGAACCTCGTTAGCCTGACCGGCTTTTACGAGGCCCGCGGCACGCCGCGGCCCGAGCTCACCCGCCTGGTCCGCTCGTTCAACGGCTACGCCCCCGCATTCCGCGGCGAGAGCGACCGCCTGGAGGGAGGTGCGTGATGAATGCTGCCGTGACGTTTGGTGCACGACCCCGAAGCGTGCCGCAGTTCGGGGTTGCCCATGCCATCTCGCCGGACGCTCGCTGCGGGCATCCTGCCCTCCGGTCGCTCCGTGCCAGCTCGCTCTCGGCATCCTGCCTTCGCTCGCTGCCAAGGCCGTCGCGATTGGCACGGGCAACCCCTCACGGTCCTGTGATGTGTCATGAGTGATCCCGTTGTGCGCACCATCACCGTCACAGCCCTGGCTCGCGTCGAGGGAGAGGGCTCGCTGCGGGTGCGCGTCGCGGGGAACCGGGTCGAGATCGCGGAGTTCTCGATTTACGAGCCGCCCCGGTTCTTCGAGAAGCTCGTGCAGGGGCGGGCGATCCGAGAGCTGCCCGACATCGTGGCCCGGATCTGCGGGATCTGCCCAGTGGCCTACCAGATGAGCGCCTGTCAGGCGGTTGAGCGGGCGCTCGGCGTCACGACCACGCCGCAGATCGAGGCCCTGCGCCGGCTGCTCTACTGCGGCGAGTGGATCCAGAGCCATGCGCTCCACATTCACCTGCTCCACGCCCCCGACTTCCTCGGGCACGAGAGCGGTCTGTCGCTCGCCAAGGTGGCCCCCGAACTCGTCGAGCGGGGCCTCAGGCTCAAGGCCCTCGGCAACCGGATCATGGAGGTGGTCGGTGGCCGGGCAGTGCATCCGATCAACGTCGCCGTGGGAGGCTTTCACCGGGCCCCCGACCCGGCTGGGATCCGCGGCCTCGTGCCGGACCTCGAGTGGGGGCTGGCGGCCGCCGAGGAGGTCGTTCGCGAGACGAGCCGGTTCGAGTTTCCCGACTTCACCCGAGAATACGAGTGCGTCTGCCTGCGGGCCGCCGACGAATACCCGATGAACCACGGCCGCGTGGTGTCCTCGGGCGGGCTCGACATTGACGTGGCCGATTACGAGCGGCACTTCCAGGAGCGGCAGGTGCCGTGGAGCACGGCCCTTCAGAGCGTGATGTTGCCCGCGGAGAATCCCTACCTGTGCGGGCCTATGGCCCGGCTCAACCTCTGCTTCGACCAGTTGCCGCCGCGGGCCCGGGCCGCCGCGGAGGCCAGCGGCATCCCGCTGCCGATCACCAACTCCTTCCAGAGCATCGTGGCTCGGGCGATCGAGATCGTGGCGGCCTGCGAGGAGGCGATCCGGATCGCGCGGGCACATGCCGACCGGCCGATCGCCCCCGGCCGTGTCGACTGGGAGCCCCGTGATGGCGTCGGCTGCCATGCCACCGAGGCCCCGCGGGGCATCCTCTACCACCGCTACGAAGTGGGTGGCGACGGCCTCGTGAAGACCGCCCTGATCGTGCCGCCGACGTCGCAAAACCAGGGGCAGGTCGAGGCCGACCTCCGGGATATGCTGCCGGGACTGCTCGACCGCGGCGACGACGAGGTCCGCCACCGCTGCGAACACCTGATCCGCAACTACGACCCCTGCATCAGCTGCGCGACACATTTTCTGAAGCTCGAAATCGAACGGGAGGCAGACCTTTGAACGCGAATGGCATGGATGCGAGCGCGAGCGACGTGCTCGTGGTGGGCGGCGGGATCGTGGGCCTGGCCTTCGCCTGGGAGGCGGCCCGGCGTGGGCTGTCCGTGCGGCTGCTCGAGCGGTCGCGGGCGGCGCACGGGGCGAGCATCCGCAACTTCGGGATGGTCTGGCCGATCGGCCAGCCGGCCGGCCGCCGCCACGACCTGGCGATGCGGAGCCGAGCCCGATGGCTGGAACTGCGGGACGCCGGCGTGACCTGGGCGGCCGAGTGCGGCAGCGTGCATGCGGTCTGCGAGGCCGACGAAGCAGCACTGCTCGCGGAGTTCGCCGAGCGGGCCGCCCCGGCGGGCATCGTCTGCGAGTTGCTCGCCGGCGACGAGGCGCGGCGACGCTTTCCGGCGGTTGCCCGCGGCGTGCGGGCGGCGCTCTGGAGCCCGACGGAGTTGGTCGTCGATCCGCCCCGGGCGATCGGCCAGGTGGCGGCCTACCTCGCGCGGCAGCATGGTGTCGATGTCCGGTTCGATACGGCCGTGACTGCGATCGAGATGCCCGAAGTCAGAACCGCCGCGGGCGAGCGGTTCACCGCGGACCGCGTGATTGTCTGCGGCGGGGCCGACTTCGAGTCGCTCTTTCCCGAGGTCTGGGCGGCGTCGGGCGTGCGGCGGTGCAAGCTGCAGATGATGCGCACAGCGCCGCAGCCGGGCGGCTGGCGGCTCGGCCCCCACGTGGCCGGCGGCCTCACGCTCGCCCATTACGCCGGCTTCGAAGGCTGCCCGTCGCTGCCGGCGGTTCGGAGCCGCTTTGCCGAGCAGTATTCCTTCCACCTGGCGGCAGGCATCCACGTGATGGCGTCGCAGAACGACCGAGGGGAGGTGATCCTGGGCGACTCGCACGACTACGACGACGTCGAGAGCCCGTTCGACTCCGCGGCGATCGACGAGGCGATCCTGGACTACGCCCGGGGAATGCTCGACCTGCCCGACTGGACGATCGCCGAACGGTGGCACGGCGTGTACGCCAAAAGCACCACGGATCTCTGCTTCATGGCCGAGCCGCAGCCGGCCTGCACGATCGTGGGCTCCCCCGGCGGCGCCGGGATGACCCTCTCCTTCGGCCTGGCGGCCGAGTGGTGGGAGGCGATCACCAGGAAGCGCGGTCTTCACCCCGCCGCCCCGATGGCCGGCGGGGTTTCTTTGCCCTCCTGAACCGCATCGTCATCGTTCTGCCTGAAACACTTTCATAGGAAACTAACGGAGGACTCGAGCCGGTTTGAAGTATCAACATAGGGGTATGTGCGGGTGATCGTCACAGCCGTATCCGATCGCGGAGTCGCTCATGTCGCTGCCCAGACTATTGGTGGGTTCGCTTCCGCAGAGGAAGCGGGCCGCATGGCTGCTCGTGGTGGCGGTCATCGGCCCTGTCAGTCTGCCGCGGGCCCACGCTGAGCCGATCACCTGGGGCGGCGGCACGGGCAGCTACAGCACCGGAGCGAACTGGGTCGGGGGCGTGGCCCCGACGGCCAGCAATCAAGTGGTGATCGCAGCCGGAACGGCTCAGATCTCCGGGGCGGACGGCGGTTTCGCGAGAGCTGCGGCCACCACGATCTCGGGCGGGAGGCTGGAACTCAGCAATCTGCGGTTTCGAAACGCGGAGGGCGGACCGGCCACGTTCGAGATCACCTCAGGCTCTCTGGTTCAGACGGGATCAACCTATTTCCTGGTCGGCCACAACAACGCGGGCGTGTTCAATCAGTCGGGCGGGACGGTGGCACCCACCTTGAGCCGGGGCTTTTTTACCTCCGACGGAGCGGGTTCGTCCGGCGTCTACAACCTCACGGGCGGCTCGCTGACCGTGACCATGAATGGGAGCTACAACACCGACCTGCACAACGTCCAGATCGGGCGGAACTCTGGCAGCGACCGGTTTCTCGTCAATGGCGGGACGGCGACCTTCAACAATACGGCTGCATCACCCACGGATCGCCGCTTCTACATTTTCCGCGATGCGGAGTTCGAGGTCCGCACCGGCGTGGCGAACGTAGACAACTTTCACTACTTCGTCGTGGGGCGTAACACCGCTGCCGGAGCGACATCGAAGGCGATTTTCAGCGGGGGAACCACCAGTATCGCCGTTCGTGATTCGTTCATTCTGAACGCCGGGACGAATGCCCGGGTGGATGTTAGTGGTGGGTCGCTTTCGATCAGTCAGGTCGGTGGCTCAGGCGGCCATCTCGTGATTGGCGACCGCAGTGATGGGCTGTCGCTGTTTCACCATACGGGAGGGATCGTGACGGTGGCGGGCGATGTGCTGCTGAACCGGGTCGCAAATGCCACCCTGGAGAGCGCGCGGTACGTGATGGATGGCGGAGAACTGGAGGCCCGAGACATCCTGCGGAGCAATCCGAACGGTTTGTTCACCCTCAGTCAGGGAACGATCCGGCTGACGCTCGGCACGGATCGGCGGGGGATCCTCGATGAGCCCTGGTTCGTGCTGCCGCCGGGCACGACGGCGACGGCGTCGTTCAACGGCGGAGTAACGACCATCGTGGCGGTGCCGGAGCCGGCCGGATGGGTGTTGTTGGCCGTAGGCTCGGCTGGAGCGGCGGTCGTCCGGCGGCGGGTGCCGCGGTGCCGTGCCGATCGGATCGAGGCCATCAGCGGCTGAAGAACGCCTCGCAGGCGGCCAGGGTCGTGAGGCCGCCGGCTTCGCGGTCCGGGATGTCGCGACCGAGTTCACGGGCCAGGCCGGCTAGCCGTGAGGTGGATTGGCACGGGCAATCCCGCCTGCGACCCTTCGTCGGTCGTGCAAACCACCCCACGACGAACGGCTATGGTGCCGCCGCGGCAGCCATTGCTGCGGCGACCGTCTTCCGCCCCAGGGGCTGCTTGTCGCCAAACGGGCCGTCGGCGCCCCCCTTGGGCCAGGTCGCGGGATCGGCATACAGCCCGTCGTCGCCAAACTCCTGCTGCAGCCGGGCGATCTCGGCCTTCAAGTCGGCGAACACCTTCGCGACCTCCGGCTTGGCGGCCTCGGCCGGGTCGAAGAGCAGGTTGTGCTGCTCGGTCGGATCCTTCGTCAGGTCGAAGAGTTCCCAGGCGTCCTTCTTCCAGTAGTGGATCAGCTTGTGGGTCGCCGTGCGGACGCCGTAGTGGGCCCGCGTGTTGTGATGGCCCGGGTCGTGGTAGTAGCGGTAGTAGACGGTCTGCCGCCAGTCGGCCGGCCGCTCGCCGCGAAGCAGGGGCGCCAGGCTCCGGCCCTGCATCGAGGCCGGGATCGGGAGGCCCGCGAGGTCGAGGAACGTGGGGGCGAGGTCGATGTTGGCCACGAACTCGTCGGGCGTGACGCCGGCCTTGATGCCCGGCCCGCGGGCGATCAGCGGCACCCGCAGGCCCGGCTCGTACATGAACCGCTTGTCATACATCCCCAGGTCGCCGAGATACCAGCCGTTGTCGGCCGAATAGATCACGATCGTGTCGGCGGCGAGCCCCTCGGCGTCGAGGTGGTCGAGCAGCTTGCCGACGTTGTCGTCCACACCTTGCACGCAGGCGATGTAGTCCTGCATGTACCGCTGATACTTCCACTTCACGAGCTCCGTTCCGGCGAGGCCCGGGGGCGGCTCCTGCTTGAGGTCGTTCTTGGTCAGATCACGGGCGATCGTCTGCCGGTTCTCCGGCAGGGCCGCCGGCCGCGTGGCGTAGTCGTCCAGCAGGGTGGCCGGCTCCGGAAAGACGGCATCCTTGAAACGCGCCTTGTTTCGCTCGTCGGGCTGCCAGTTGCGATGGGGCGCCTTCTGGTGAACCATCAGGAAGAACGGCTTGTCCTTCGGCCGCGTCTTCAGAAACTCGATCGCCAGGTCGCCCGTGATGTCGGTGCAGTGCCCCTCGATCGGGAGTGCATGGCCGGGCACGAGGAACTGCGGATCCCAATAGTTGCCCTGACCCGGCAGCACGATCCAGCGGTCGAAGCCGGTGGGGTCACTGCCGAGGTGCCACTTGCCGATCATCCCGGTGTGGTAGCCGCCGGCCTGGAGCTGCTTGGCGACGTGGTCGCGGGAGCCGTCGAACCGATTGAAGACCGGCACGCCGTTCTTGTGGGAATACTGGCCGGTCAGGAGCGTGGCCCGGCTGGGCGTGCAGATCGAGTTGGTGACGAACGAGTTGAGGAACCGCGCGCCGCCCGACGCCAGCCGGTCGAGGTGGGGCGTCTGATTCACCTTCGAGCCGTAGCACGAGAGGGCGTGCTGGGCGTGGTCGTCGGTGAAGATGAAGAGCACGTTCGGCCGCTTGGGCGCGTCGGCGAACGAGGCCGTCGCGGCCAGGCCGAGGATGATC
>CAMCPF010000021.1 GCA_945876515.1 Candidatus Kuenenia stuttgartensis | reverse complement strand
GTGCCCGT
Source organism: Candidatus Kuenenia stuttgartensis (assembly GCA_945876515.1). GTDB lineage: Bacteria > Planctomycetota > Planctomycetia > Pirellulales > UBA1268 > QWPN01. Next base: position 16,365 of record CAMCPF010000021.1, on the reverse strand, counting down.
TGCGGAGCGAGGTTTCCTCCGAGCGACCGAAGGGCAGGCGGGCACCGATCCGCGTAGCGGATTGGTCGCGGAGGGAGCGTCCGGCGAGATGGCATGGGCAGCCCCGAGCCGCACGACGTCACCTATCGGCTGTTCCGGCCGACATTTAGGATACGCTGCCATCCGGGAACGATTCACGATAGCCACCGCAGGAGCCACCCTGATGCCCCGCCTCTCCCGCCGCCGTTTCACGGGCCTCGTCGGCACAGCCGGCGCAGGCTATTTCGCCGGACATGGTTTCGCGGCCGCTCCGGCCCAGGGGCCGAACGACAAGCTTAACGTGGCCGTGATCGGCGTGGGGGGGCAGGGAGGGTCGAACCTCCGCGGGGTCTCGAGCCAGAACATCGTGGCCGTCTGCGACCTCGATGAGCGGCGGGCCGGCAAGGCCTTCGAGCAGTTCGCCGCCGGTGGCCGGTTCACCGACTTCCGGAAGATGTTCGACGCGATCGAGAAAGAGATCGACGCGGTCGTGATCAGCACGCCCGACCACACCCACTTCCACCCGGCCTGGTGGGCCATGGAGCGGGGCAAGCATGTCTACCTCGAGAAGCCGCTGGCCCACGAGGTGGAGGAGGTTCGCCGGCTCACGGATGCCGCCCGCGAGAAGAAGCTCGCCACGCAACTCGGCAACCAGCGGCACGCCAACAAGGGGCTGCGGGAGGCGGTGGCGATCGTGAAGAGCGGGGCGATCGGCGAGGTGAAGGAGGCCCACTCCTGGATCGCCAGCTCCCGCGGGATGCCGAAGGATCCGGGCGAGCCCGAGGCCGTGCCCGCGGGGCTCGACTGGGATCTGTGGCTCGGGCCCTGCCCGGAGCGGCCGTACACGAAGGGCTTCGCCCCGTACGACTGGCGATTCTGGTGGGAGTTTGGCACCGGTGAGACCGGCAACTGGGGCTGCCACATTCTCGACATCCCGTTCTGGGCGCTCGACCTCGTCTACCCGGTGCACGTCTCGGGCACCGGCCCCGAGCCCGATGCGAAGCGCACGCCCACGGCCCTGACTTCGCGACTCGACTTCCCGGCCCGCGGCAGCCTGCCGCCGGTGAGCCTCCACTGGTATCAGGGGCGGCCGGCGATCGCTGCCGAGAAGGGGGCCACCGACAAGGCCTTCAACACGCTGTTCATCGGGAGCGCAGGAACGCTCGCCTGCGGCTTCGACAAGTGGAAGCTCCTGCCCGAGGACAAGTTCACAGAGTTCAACGGTCCGGAGCCGGCTATGCCCCCCTCACCCGGCTTCCACAAGGAGTGGATCGAGGCCTGCCGAGGCGGCACGCCCGCCAGCTGCAACTTCGACTACTCCGGGCCGATGACTGAGAGCGTGCTCCTGGCCAACATCGCCTACCGGATCCAGGGCGAGTTCGACTGGGACGCCGCCGCTCTCAAGACCAGCCGCGACGACGCAACGGCGCTCCTGCGCCGAGCGTACCGCAAGGGCTGGGAGGTCTGACGCAGATCGCGGTCACCACCGCTGGTGCACGAGCGGCCGGATCGCGTCGTCGTAGATCTCCTGGACGGCGGCCAGGGTCGCGGTGTCGAGCGGTGGCAGGTCCGAGGCGGCGGCGTTGGCGGCCACCTGATCGGGCCGGCGGGCGCCAGGGATCACGCAGCTGACCGCGTCGAAGGAGAGGATCCACTTGAGCGCGAACTGCGCGAGTGTCGCGCCCCGCGGCACAAGCGGCTTGAGCCGTTCGACCGCAGACAGGCCCACCTCGTAGTCGACGCCCGAGAAGGTTTCGCCGCGGTCGAAGCCGGCGCCCTCGCGGTTGAAGGCCCGGTGGTCGGCCGCCGGAAACTCCGTGTCGCGGGTGAACCGGCCCGAGAGCAGGCCGCTGGCAAGAGGGACCCGTGCGATCACCGCCACACCCTTCCGCTGAGCCACTTCGAAGAACAACTCGGCGGGCCGCAGTCGGAACGCATTGAAGATGATCTGCACGCTCTGCACGCCCGGATACTCGACGGCCTTGAGCGCCTCCTCCACCTTCTCGACGCTGACGCCGTAGAACCGGCGTTTGCCCTTTGCCACGAGCCGGTCGAGCGCCTCGAACACCTCGGGGCGGTAGTAGACCTCGGTGGGCGGACAGTGGAGTTGGAGCAGGTCGAGCCGCTCCACTTCGAGGTTCGCGAGGCTGCGATCGACGAAGGCCTCCAGGTTTTCGGCGTTGTAGCCCGCGGCGGTGTGGGGGCTGAGCCGGCGGCCGGCCTTCGTGGCGACGTGGAACGGCTCCTGCCGCTCGCGGCGGAGCCGGGCGATGAGCTTTTCGGAGCGGCCGTCGCCGTAGACGTCGGCCGTGTCGAAGAAGGTGATCCCGTGGTCGAGGGCGGCATGGAGGGTAGCCATGGCCTCGGTCTCATCGGCCCCGCCCCAGTCGCGGCCGCCGATTCCCCAGGCGCCGAAACCGATCTCCGAGACCCGCCAGCCGGTGCGTCCAAAAGGTCGTGTCTGCATGCGGGCAGTGTACCGCCAGGGAGGCGAAATAGACTGGGGCTCATGACTGTCACACTCGCCAGCCCGGCGTGGCTCCTCGCCGGGCCGCTTCTCCTGGCAACGGCGGCGGCCGCCGAGGTGGTGCCGCCACCCGTTACCGACGGACCGGCGGCGGCCGGTCGCCGCGTGCGGGTCGTGCCGTCGGAGCATGCCGGCAGCGACGTGCACCACACGCTGTTCCTGCCCGCCGATTGGTCGGCCGAGCGGCGGAACGCGGGCGATCGCTGGCCGGTGATCGTCGAGTATTCCGGCAACTCCCATCCACCGAGCGGATCGGAGGGCACGGTCGAGGGCTCCGTGCTCGGCTACGGACTCACCAATGGCGAGGCGATCTGGGCCGTGCTTCCCTTCGTCGCCGCCGATGGCCGCGGCAACGCGCCGACCTGGTGGGGTGACGAGGCGGCCACGATCGCCTACGCCAAGGCGAACGTGCCGCGGACCTGCCGCGAGTTCGGGGGTGACCCCGAGCGGGTGATCCTCTGCGGCTTCTCGCGGGGCGCGATCGCCGCGAGCTATATCGGCCTGGCCGACGACGAGATCGCGAAGCTCTGGTGCGGGCTGGTCACGCACGACCACTTCGACGGCGTGCGGGAGTGGAACACGGCTTGGGGTTCGCCGCTGGACCGCTACCGCGCGCGTGCCCGCGAGCGGCTCGCGCGGCTCGGCTCTCGGCCGCTGCTTGTCTGCCAGGCGGGCGACACCGGCGCGACCCAACGCTGGCTCGACTCGACCGGCCTGCCACTGGGCGGAGTCACGTTTCTCGATGTCCGGCTCGGCGAGATCTTTCCGGCACTCCCCCACGAGATCGCGCCGGGGCTCGTCGCGAAGAGCAGCCACACCGACCGCTGGACGCTCGTCGATTCCCCCGACACCGAGACTGCCCGGGCGTGGGTCAGGCGGGTGGTGGCGAAGCCGCGGTCGAGCCCCCCGTGAGCGCCGTCGCGAAGCATGCCAGCCTCCAGGTTGCGTCGCGACCTCTGATGAAGCGAAAATCGTGTTCCAAACCCTCTGGTCCTGGAGATCCGCCATGTCGCCCCGCGTGACCGTCGTCGCAATCCTCGTGGCCCTGGCCTGTCCGCCGGCCGTGCCTGCCGCGACCGTGCTCGTCGAGGCGGAGAGCTTCACCCAGCACGGCGGCTGGAGCCTCGACACGCAGTTCATTCGGGAGATGGGCTCGCCCTACCTTCTGGCGCACGGGCTGGGCACGCCGGTGGCCGACGCCACGACGACGGCGATGATTCCCGCCGCCGGCACCTATCACGCGTGGGTGCGCACCAAGGATTGGGTGGCCCGCTGGAAGGCGCCGGGCACGCCGGGCAAGTTCCAGGTGCTCGTGGATGGCACGCCGCTCGAAACGACCTTCGGCACCGAGGGGGCCGAATGGGGCTGGCAGGCCGGCGGCACGATCACGCTGCCGGCCGGCGAGGTGAAGCTCTCGCTGCACGACCTGAGCGGCTTCGACGGCCGCTGCGACTGCCTCGCCTTCACGACCGAGGCCACCCCGCCGCCGAACGACTCGGGCGTGCTCGCGGCCTGGCGGCGGGAGGCGCTCGGCCTGCCCGAGGCGCCCGAGGTGAAGGGGCCCTACGACCTGGTCGTGATCGGCGGCGGCTATTCCGGGATGGGGGCTGCGCTGTCGGCAGCGCGCCTGGGCCTCAAGGTGGCGCTCGTCCAGGACCGGCCCGTGCTGGGCGGCAATGGCTCGAGCGAGGTTCGCGTCTGGGCGATGGGGCTGATTCGCCGCGGCAAGTATCCGCGGATCGGCGAGATCGTCGAGGAGTTCGCCGACAAGGCGAAGAAGAGCCCGGGCACCTATGAGGAGTTCGAGGATGAAAAGAAGGAGCGGGTCGTCCGGGCCGAACCCAACATCGAGTTGTTCCTCAACACCCACGCCTTCGCCGTGGCCCGCGAGGGGAACCGGATCCTGAGCGTGTCGGCCCTCGACACCCGCACGAGCCGGGCGCTCGAGTTCACGGGCACCTTCTTCTGCGACGGCACAGGCCACGCCACGATCGGCCATCTGGCCGGCGCGGAGACCGTGATGGAGCCCAAGGCGCGGATGGGGATGAGCAACATGTGGGCCTGGGCCAACCGCGACGCGCCCCAGGCCTACCCCGAGACGCCCTGGGCCCTGCCCCTGGCGATGGACGACTTCCCCTACCCCCGCGACTTTCACGGCCAGTGGTTCTGGGAAAGCGGCTTCGACAAGGATCCGCTGGCCGACGCCGAGGGGATCCGCGATTGGAACCTGCGGGCGGTCTACGGCGCGTTTAACGCCATGAAGAATCGCGACGGGGCGAAGGAGCATCCCAACGCCGTGCTCACCTGGGTGGCCTTCGTGGGCGGCCCCCGTGAGAGCCGGCGGATCCTCGGCGACGTGGTGCTGACGCAGGACGACATCGTCACAAAGAAGGAGTTCCCCGACGGCTGTGTGCCCTCCACCTGGTCGATCGACCTCCACTACCCAAAGGAGGAGTACGCCCAGAAGTTTCCGGACAACCCCTTCATCTCGATCGCCGTCCACGACCGGCGGGTTGACCGGACGTATGGTTACCCCGTGCCCTACCGCTGCTTCTATTCGAAGGACGTCGAGAACCTGTTCATGGCAGGCCGCTGCATCTCGGTCACGCACGAGGCCCTCGGCACCGTCCGGGTGATGAAGACCTGCGGAATGATGGGGGAGGTGGTGGGGAAGGCGGCGAGCGTGGCCGTCAAGCACGGCACGACGCCGCGGGGCGTCTATGAGAACCATTGGACCGAGATGGACGAACTGCTGAAGCTGCCGGGCAAGGCCCGCCGCGCCACGCTCGCTGACCCGATCGAGATCCCGGCCGACGCCCTGCCGCTGGCGGGTTCGCACGGGCCGCCCACGGGCGTCGATTCGGCCAAGCTTGCCCGGGAGAAGGGGGCGGTAGTCCGCGACGACCACGAGGCCAAGCGGGAGGGCAACTGGTCGGAGGGCCAGGGACTCAAGGGCTATGTGGGCTACGGCTACCACTACGCCGGACCAGACAGCGGGGCGACGGCGACCTACGAGCTCCGCGCCCCGGCCCCGGGCGCCTATGACGTGCTCGTGGGCTGGCAACCGCACGAGAACCGCGGCACGGCCGTGCCGGTGATGGTGGAGACGGCGACGGGCCGCACGAGCACGCGGCTCGACATGCGGAAGCCCGCGCCGCTGGAGGGGGGCTATGGATCGGTGGGCAGGGTCACGCTCGGCAAGGGCGACGCCTGCGTGGTCGTGATCGCGACCGACGGGGCCAAGGGCAACGCCCACGCCGACGCGGTGTTGCTCGTGCCGGCGCGGTAGTCTTCGGGTGTTCCTTCCGTCTTGTGTGACGCGGCTCGGGGTCGCCCATGCCCCATCGCCGGACGTTCGCTGCCGGGCCTCACGCGCACGCGGCTCGGGCATGCCCGTGCCATCTCGCCGGACGCTCCCTTCGGGCATCCTGCCCTTCGGTCGCTCGGAGGAAACCTCGCTGCGCAATCCTTGCTGTGCTCGGTTTCCTACGCCGCTCGATTGGCACGGGCAACCCCTCGCGACCCAGGGGGACTGGAGCCGCAGGGGGCAGTGCTGTCGCAATGCCTCTGCCAAGACGTCGTCACCGCTAAAATCCGCCGATCATGAATGCCCGCACCCCTTCATTGGCGTCCGACCGCGTGCGCACCTACGCCGGGCACGGCCTGCGGCTGGCGGCGTGGGCCGCGGTGGCGTGGTGCGTGCATAGTGCGCACGTGCGGCAAGTTGGGCGGCTGGCGGCGGTGGATCTCGCCGCGGTGCCGCTCGAGGTGCTGCAGAAGCATCTGCCCGAGGCGGCGGCGATCGGCAGGGAGTCGCCGGCCGTGGCGGGTGGGCGGGAGGTGATCGGGGCGAGCGGCGACCGCGTGGGGACGATCCTCAGGACGAGCCCCGCCGGGGACGCGGCCGTCGGGTTCTCGGGGCCGACCGACGTGCTCGTGGTCTGCGACGCCGAGCTTCGCGTGGCCGGGATGGAAATCCTCTCGAGCCGCGACACACGGGATCACGTGCGGGCGATCGAGAAGGATGGCCGGTTCCTGGCGTCGCTCACCGGCACGCCGCTCGCGGATCTCGCGGACCTCGGCCCCCGGAGCGTCGATGCCGTCGCGGGCTCCACGCTCACGAGCCTGGCGATCGTGGATGCGATCGTGCTGCGGCTCGGAGGCGAGGGCAGCGGAAGCCGGTTCGCGAAGCAGCCCGGACTCGCGGATCTCCAGCTGCTCTTTCCCGAGGCGGTGGCGATCGAGCCCGATCCCGGCGACCCGGGTGTGATCCGGGTGCGCGGGCCTGAACGCCTACCGCTCGGTTGGGCCCTGCGAACGAGCCCTGCCGCCGACCGCGTGATCGGTTACCAGGGGCCGACCGACGCGCTCGTGGGGTTCGACACGGAGAACAAGGTCGCGGGCGTCGCCGTGCTCGAATCCTTCGACAACGAGCCCTATGTGGGCTACGTCCGCGACGACCGGGCCTTCCGCCGGCTGTGGCGCGGGATGCCGATCGAGCAGCTGGCCGGAATCGATCCGGCCGCGACCGGCGTGGAGGGGGTGAGCGGCGCGACGATGACAAGCCAGGCCGTGGCCGAGGGGATCGTGCGGGCGGCGCGGCAGCGGCGCGACCGTGGCCCCGCCGCAGCCGATGGTGTGGCGGGATTCTTGGGCGCGTGGCTTCGAGGAATCGAGCCGCCGCAGTGGGGGGCGATCGGCGTCATCGCCGCCGGCGTGATCACGGCCTTCACGCGGCTGCGCGGCACCTGGTTCGGCCGGTTCGCCCTGCCCGTGGCCGTGCTCCTCTACCTCGGCTTCGGCGCGGGCGCTCTGCTCTCGCAAGCGCAAACGTGGGGCTGGGCCCAGGCGGGCGTGCCCCGCGGAGCGGCCGTGCTCGCGGTGCTGGCCGCCGCCGCGATCCTCCTGCCTGCCACCACCCGGCGAAACGTCTACTGCTCGCACCTCTGTGCCCACGGCGCGGCCCAGCAGTTGCTCGTGCGGTTCGCGAAGCCGAAGGGCACGGTTCCAGTGTGGCTGCGACCCTGGCTCACCGGGCTGCCCTGGGCATTGCTCGCGGTGGCGATCGTGGCGGCCGTGGTGCCGCTGCCGCTTTCCCTCGTCGATCTCGAGCCCTTTGACGCCTACCTGCCGCTGGTGGCCGGGATTCCGGCGCTCGTTATCTTCGGCGTGGGCCTCGCGGCGAGCGCCCGCTACCCGATGGCTTACTGTCGCCACGGCTGCCCGACCGGGGCCCTGCTCGACCACCTGCGGCTCAACCGCAAGAGCGGGAGTTTCACGTGGCGCGACGGCGTGCTCCTCGGCTGCCTGGTCGCGGCCGCAGCCGCCGCATGGTGGCCGGCATGAGCGGGCGCACCGCGTGTCGCGTTGTGCTTTCGGCCGTCGGCATCCTTCTTTGGTATGGCGAGCTGGGGCGGGCCGCTGAGCCGGTCGTGCTGGCCGGGCCGGCGATGGGCACAACCTACCGGGTCACGCTTGCCGCGGACGTGCCCGGGCTCACGCGGGGCGAGCTGCACCAGGAGATCGAGGCCGTGCTCGCGCGGATCGATATAGCGGCGAGCACCTGGCGGCAAGATTCGGATGCCAGTCGGTTCAACCGGGCGGCCGTCGGCGAGTGGGTGGAGGTCGGGGTTGATCTCGCCCGGATCGTCGATCTCGCTCGGCAGGTGCACGGTGACACGGACGGCGCCTTCGACATTACGGTTGGGCCGCTCGTGCGGCTGTGGCGCGAGGGCCGCACGCCGACGGACGAGGAGCTGCTCGCGGCCCGGAGCCTCGTGGGCATGAAGCTCGTGGAGTCGCGGGCCGCAGAGGCGGGGCGTCCCGCCGCGCTGCGCAAGACGCGGGAGGGTGTCACGATCGACCTGGGGGGCATCGGCCCCGGCTATGCGGTGGACTCGATCGGGCAGCGGCTCGCGGCGATCGGGTCGCCGGGCCACCTCGTGGAACTCGGCGGCGAGGCGCGGGCCTGGGGCACGGCGGCGGGCGGGCGGTCCTGGCGGGTGGCCATTCGGGGCGCGGGCGGCGGGCATGGGCCGGCCGTGGTGGAGTTGGCGGCTGGAGAGGCGATCGCATTCGCCACCCGTCGGCCGGGCCGTTCGCCAGTGGAACCGCGGACAGGCACTCCGCCGACCGGGGGCCAGGGCACGTTCATGGCCAGGGCCGAGTCGTGCGCGGTGGCCGACGCCCTGGCCGTCGCGAGGGCGGTGACGGAGAAGTGACGCGGCTCGGGGTCGCCCGCAGACGGGGAGTCAGGCGGCTCGACGCAGGCGGCGGCGGAGGGCGAGGGCGATGCCCGCGGCGGCGCTGGCGGCGAGGGCCAGGGTCGCCGGCTCGGGCACCACGACGAACTGGCTATTGGTGTCGTTCACGACCCACACGGTCTGGGTCGCCGTGTCCACGCCGTACTGGCCGACGGTCGTGAAGGCGCTCGTCCAGGGCACGCCCACGCCGGTGAACGTGGTGCCGACCGGAGCGAATGGGCCGCTCGTGCCCGGCCGCCGGAAGATGTTGAGGCTCTCGAGGAGGCCGACCGGCGTGGAGTTGTCGTAGCTCATCGAGAGCACGAACGTGTTGCCGGCCCCCGTGCCGGAGAGCGAAAGGACGTCGGAATACTGCTCGTCGAAGACCGCATCGGAGCTCCAGGCCGAGGAGAGTGTGGTGCCACCGGCCTGGACGGTGCCGAAGAGCAGGTCGCCCACCGTGCCGCGGCCGGCGCTCGGGAGCGTGGACCAGCCGGCCAGGTTCGAGAACTCGGCCAGCGGGGCCGCGACACCGCTGGCCACCACGAGCCCGGCGCCGGTGGGCAGCGAGATCGTGTTGCCGGCCCCCAGGCCGGGCGTGTCGAGCAGCCGCAGGAGCGAGCCTGTCGCCACTGCGACGTTCCCCGTGCCAAGGCCGGCCGCGGAGGCGGATTCCAGGGTGCCGGCCGAGAGCGTGACGCCGCCGGTCCAGGCGTTGGTGCCCTCGAGCCGCAACAGGCCCAGGCCGGTCTTCGTCAGGCCGGCCGTGCCGTTGATGCTCGCCACGTTCCGCAGGGTGCCGCCGGTGGTGGAGAGCACGATCGTGTTGGTGGCATCACCGATGGCGGTGTTCGAGAGATCAAGCGTGCCGCCGGTGAGGTTCAAGGTAGCGACACCGGCCCCGGCAGTCTTGAGAAACGGCACCCTCGAAGTCACGCTGCCGCCCGAGATGGTGAGCGTGCCGGACGCGGCAGCCGCCAGCGAGACGGCCCCGGCGCCGGCGTTGCCGAGCAGCACCGTGCCGCCACCGAGGTTCATGGTGTTGGTGCTCGAGCCCGAGCCCTTGGCCTTCGCCAGATCGAGGGTGGCGATGTCGAGCGTGCCGGCGTCGAAGCTGAACGTGTTGACCATCACACCGGTGCGACCCGCGGGGGCGATCGTGAGCGTGCCGATCAGGAGGTCGGCCTCGCGCCCCGCCGTGTCGAAGATGTTGGCGGTTGCGTACCCGGTGGTCTCGTTGTTGAGATTGCCGAGCGTCACCGTCGCCCGGCCCGTACCGTTCTGCGATCGGAGCACGACCGATCCGGTCGCGCCGGCGAAGAGGAACTCGCCAGAGTCGCGGTTGCCGCTGCCGAGCTGGAGCGTATCGGTGTTGAGGGCGTTGGTGCCGCCACCCAGCCGCAGCGACATGGCCGCTCCGGTGCCGCTGGCCCCGAGCGTGACGATCGGCGAGGTGATCGTGTTGGCGGTGGCGGCCAGGGTGAGCGACGAGGGATCGCTCGAACTGTTGTCGCCACGGGCCCCGACCGTGAGGTTGTTCGTCAGCGTGGCCGTAAAGTTCGAAAGTCCCGAGAGGTCGAGGTGCCCCTCGCTCGAAAAGTTGGTGACCGTCCCCGTGTTGTTCAGGCCCACGCGGAGGCTCCCGCCAGCGACCACGAGCGAACCGCCGCCTGCCGTGGCCAGTCGGGTGGTCGCGCCGTCGGTGTTGTTGGTCAGCAGCACGTCGCCAGTGACCATCACCGTCCGGCCCGGGGCGATCGAGAGCACGTTGTTGGAGGTGCTGTTGGTCTGGGCCGTGAGGCTACCGTAGGTAGCGTCTGCGTCGGTGAACTCGACGCGGCCCACGGTGGTGACCGTGTTGGCATTGCCATAGTTGAGGGCCGAGCCGGCGGCCGGCGTGCCTGAGATCACGAGCGAGCCGGCGTTGATCGTCGTGGCGCCGGTGTGGCCGACCGCACCCGCGAGCGTGAGCGTGCCGTTGCCCACCTTGGTCAGGCTGCCGCTGGTAGCGGCGATCGGGCCGTCGATCCGCATGGCGTTGGCCTGGGTGTCGATGAAGGAGGTCGTACCAGCGCTGAGCGTCACGGTGCGGGCGGAGTTGAGCGTGATGCCCGGGGCATTGGCGCGCAGGGTGCCAGTGTCGATGGTGAGCGGGGCGGCTGTCGCGCCCAGGGCCCGGTCGGAGGAGATCGCGAGCGTGCCGGCGCCGATCCGCGTCGCGGCCTGGGAATTGTTGCCGTTGACCACGTAGACCGCGGTGGTGGTCGCGTTGGTCCGCGTGCCCCCGGTCTGGGAGCCGAAGAACACGCCATAGTCGCCCGAGATCGGACCGTTGAAGGTGGTGGTGACGGCCGCGTCGGCGAGCAGCGACGCGTCCCCCGTGAGCACGATCGGGCCGTTGAGGGTCGTGCTGCTGTTGGACGAGAACCGGATCACGCCGCGGGTCTCACCGCCGTTGCCCTGAAGCAGAAAGCGATTCCCGAAGGCGAGGGTGCCCTGGGCGATGAACAGCGACGAGTTGCCGGCACCGACCGTGACGTCGCCGGTACCCAGGGGATTGGTGAGGCTGGCGGCCCCGAAGATCACCCGGCCGCTCGCGATGTCGAGGTTGCCTGAGAAGGTACCGTTGGCCGCGTTCACCGAAAGGACCGACGTGGTTGCGCTGGTGCCCGTGAGCCGGAGCGTGCCCGTGCCCGAGAGCATGTTGGCCGTGGCGAGCGTGATCGTGCTTCCCGTGCTGGTGATCTCGCCGCCGCCGGCCCCCACGACCAGGCCATGGTTGGCGTTGAGGCTGATCGCGGCGCTGGCCTGCAGCGTGCCGCCGTTGAACGTGATCGGGTTGGCGGCGGCGGTGCTGCCGAAGTTCGAGTCCTGCGCGGCCACGAGGATGCCCTCGTTGAGGAAGGTGCCGCCGGTGAAGGTGTTCACGGCCCCGGCGGCGAGGGTGAGCGTGCCGGCCCCGGTCTTGACGAGGCTGCTCGCGCCGTTGGCGAGCACGGGCGTGCCGATGGTGAGCGTGTCGGCGGCCGCGTCAGTGCGGACGACGAGGGCCTGCCCTGCGGCTGCTCGGATCCCGGAGCCACCCGAGATCGTGCCGCCGGCCGTGCCGCCGCTCTTGAGCAGGCCGTTGACGGTGACCGTCTGCGTCGCGGCGAGCGTGAAGGCCGAAGCGTCTGTGAACGCGAGCGTGGAGAAGGTGCCGGTGGTCTGACCGGTGACGGCGCCGGTGAGCTGCACGTGGTCGCCCGAGATCGAGGCACCGCCGGCCGAGGTCGTTCCCTCCACGCCGTCGTAGGCGATCCCGCGGACGAAGCCAGCAGCGTCGTACCAGGCGAAGGCGCCGCCGCCGTAAAAGAGCCGCTGGTCGATGAAGCCCGCAGGCTGGCCGGTGAGCGAGATCCGATTGTCGGTGCCGTTGACGCCGCCGGTGGTCACGAAGTTGCCGGTGGCGGTCGCCCCACGGGCGGCGAGTGAGTTGAAGGCCATGGTCGAGACGCCGGTTCCCGCCCAGGCCGACTCGACGACGCCGTTGCCCGCCGTGAACGTGAGCGAACCCATGCCCTGCGTGGCACCGTCGGCGGGTGTGGCGGCGAACCGGCCGCTGCCGGTGAAGGCGAGCGAGGTGCCAGCCGTGCCGTTGAAGCTCGATCCGGCCGGCACCGTGAGCGACCCGGCAGCGATCGTCGTGCCACCCGAATAGGTGTTGGCTCCGGTGAGCGTCAGGGCGGCCGGGCCGGTCTTGACCAGGCTCACCACGTTCGCCCCGCCGTTGGTGTTCGCGAGCGGCGCGGAGAGCGAGGTGGCGGCGACCACGTCGAGTTCGAGCGTGGAACCATTGCCAAACCCGCCGGTAGGCGAGCCCAGGCCCGAGAGCGTGGCGATGTCGGCCGCCGTGAAGCCGGTCGTGCCGCCGACGCGGAAGGCGGCGGTGCCCCCCGTCGTCACCGAGAAGTCATTCGCCGTGAAGGCCGAGATCGTGCCCCCGAGGGCGGAGCGAGCCGGGAAGAACACGGAGCCGCCGGCGATCGCGGTCGGGCCGGTGTAGGTGTTCGTAGCCCCAAGCGTGAGCCGGCCCGCGCCTGCCTTCGTCAGGCCGCCGGAGGCGACCGCGGCGGTGGCGACCGTGCCGATCGTCGCGGGCGTCGCAGCCCCACCGCCAACGAGGGCCACGGTCGGGGCCGAGGTGTAGCCCGAGCCCGAGCTCGTGACCTGGATCGCCGTCACCCGGCCGAAGGTCGGGCTCACGGGGTCGAGATCGACCACGGCTACGGCCGAGGCTCCGCTGCCGCCGCCGCCCGAGATCCGCACGGCGGGGGCGCCGACGTAGCCGGCCCCGCCATCGGCGACCGGGATCGAGGTCACGCCGCTGCCGGTCGGGGCCAGGAGCGGCTGGTTGACTGAGATGCTGAAGCCGTTCGTGTCGATCGTCGCGCCACCCGAGTAGACCGTGGCGGAGGTGAGGTTTTGGAGGAAGGAGGGCGAGCCGCTATTGGCCCGGACCCGGCCACCGTCGAAGCCGAGGAAGGTCGGCGTGTTGGCCGAGGCGGCGGCGACGAAGTTGGTCGTGAGGGTGCCGCCGTTGAGATTGAGCCAGCTGCCGAAGTTGCCGGCGGTGGCAGCCAACTGCACGCCGCGGACGATGCCACTGAAGGGTGTCGCGCCGCCACCGGTCGCGTCCATCACGGCCCCGGGGCCAAGCAGATTGAGCATGCCCATCGAGTTGGCGTTGGCGACGAAGCCCATCGTGGTGTTGTTGGTCGTCGAGCCGTTGTAGACGGCGCCGTCGCGAACGTTCAGCACGCCGTTGGTGTCGGTGCCCCTCCAGCCATACACGATCCAGCCGTTGGCGACGTTCTGGGCCACGGCCGTGGAGCCGCCGTTCTGCTCGAACACGGCCGTCGAGCCCACCCCGGTCGAGTCTCCCACCAAAGCGAGCTGGCCGACGGCCAGCGTGCCGCCGTTGTTGGCGTAATACCCGTAGCCACCGGTGCCGCCGAGGCTGAGCACGTCGGCTCCGCCGGTGGCTGGGGCGATCGACAGGCTGACCCCCGCGTCCTGAATCACGCCGGCGGCCTCGCCGGCCCCGTAGCCGACGAAGAGTTTGGGCGTGGTGGTGGTGGCCCCGCTGGAGTACTGCAAGACGCCGAAGTCCACGTTCGTGTTGCCCGTGTAGGTGCTCGGGCCGGAGAGCACCCAGCGGCCGGTGCCGGTCTTCGTGAGCGTGGTCAGGTTCGTCGCGGAGTTGTTGACGATCGCCCCGCCGACTTCGCCGATGCCCGTCGCGGAGCCGGTCAGGGTGAGGGTCTTGGAGCCGGCGCCGGTGGCGGTGAAGGCGGAGGTGAACTTGAGCAGTCCGGTGCCCGCCTGCTCGACTGTGGCACCGACGGTGGTGCCGCTGAGGTTCACGGGCCGGTTGGTCGTGCTGCCCGAGCCGGCGTAGGTAAGCCTCCCGCTGTTGATCGAGATCGTGCCCGCGGCGTTGCCGGCCCCAAGGTGGCTGGCGATGCCGACGTTATTGATCGAGGCCACGCTCACGGTGCCCGAGTTGATCGCCACGTTGCCGAGGAAGTCATTGGCCGCATTGGCCAGCACCATCACGCCCGTGCCGTTGGTGGTGGCGAACGACTCAAAGCCGTTGGCGGTGACGCCCGAGATCTTCGACGCGATCGTGAGCGTGGTGCCGTTGGCGGTGCCCCAGTTGTCGCCGTTGGCCCCGAGCGTCAGCGTGCCGCCGGAGATCGTGCCGCCGACCGTCGACTGAAGAGCATTGCCACCGGAAACGGCCGTGAGCGTCAGGTTGCTCGCGGGGCCGAGTTCGAGCGACCCGCCGTTCAGGTTGAGGGCCGTCAGGCTATTGGTGGCGCCGTTGACCGCGAGGGTGCCGGTGCCGAGCTTGGTGAGCGTGAAGGCGCCGGTGAGGGTGCCGACCGAGGCTCCGGCCGTGTTGATGACCTCGACATCGCTGTTGGCGGTGAGCGTGACGTTCCGGGCGGAGGCGAAGGCCGTCTCGCCGGTGATCGTGAGCCGGCCGCCGCCGAGCGAGATGGCGGTTCCCGTGCCGATGTTGGCTTCACCAGCCACGGAGAGCGTGCCGCCGATCACGGTGGTGGTGCCGCTATAGGGGTTGGTGCCCGTGAGCGTGAGCGTGCCCGCGCCCCGCTTGGTGAAGCCGCCGGTGTTCGAGGCCGCGATCGGGCTGGAGAAGGTGATGTTCTGGGAGTTGGTGTCGAGCTGGACCGCCCCAGTGCTGCCGGTGATCCGCGGGATGTAGTCGAAGGTGTTCGTGGCCGTGAACTGGAGGGTGCCGCCGGAGAAGCTGATCGCCCCACCGCTGCCGAGCGGGCCGGACGTGCCGGCGGTCTCGGCGGCGTCGAGCCGGCTGACGCCACCCGTGAGCGTGGTCGTGCCGGCGTAGGTGTTGGCGGCGGCCAGAGACAGTGTGCCGTTGCCCGACTTCGTCAGGCCGCCGGTGCCGGAGACGACCCCGGGAAGGACGGCGTCAGTGGCGGCCGAGCCATTGTTGACCTGGACGGTGCGGGTCGCGGCACCGAGGGCGAGCGGATGGACGAACGTGACGGTGTTCGTCGCCTGGCCGCTCGAGAGGATCAGGGCCGACCCGTCGGGCACGAAGTTGGGTTCGCCCCAGGTGAGCGAGGCGCCGGTGCCGCCGAAGTTGACCGTCCGGGGCGCGCCGCTGGCGGCGAAGCCACCCGAACCGGTGAACTGCACGTCGCTGACGCCCGTGCCGAGCGGCCGGAGGAAGTCGTCGAAACCGAGGTCCACGACACCGCCGGTGAGCGTCAGGCCGCTCGTGCCGCCGGTCGTGCCGATGCCGCCCGGGAGAGCGCCGGCGGTGGCGAGCCGGAGGGCGCCGCCGGAGACGGTCGTGGTGCCGGAGTAGGCATTCGTCGCGCCGAAGACGAGCGTGCCCGCGCCGGCCTTGGTCACGCCATAGCCGTTGCCCTCGTCGCTCACCGTGTTGTTTAAGAAGATTCCGGTGCCGCCGGCGGTCACGCTCGTATCGACCGTCAGCGTGCGGGTGCCGCCGACGAGCGTGGCGGCGGCCGTGAAGATCAGATCCCGATCCGCGTTCGCCGCACTGGAGTAAAAAGTCGAGTTGCCCGTGATCCGGACGAGGTTGCCGAGCGAAATGTTCGCACCGGTGCCCGCCCGGATCTGGCCGCCAGCGAGCGTGAGCGTTCCCGTGCCGAGCGGGCCGGCGGTGACCGTACCGGAGACCGGGGTGGAACTGTTACTGATCGGCAACCGGCCGCCGGTCAGCAGGGTCAGGCCACCGGAGTAGGTGCTGTTGGCGCTCGTGAGATTGATGTCGCCCGCACCGGTGCCCGAAATGGTGAGCGAGCCGGATCCGGCGATGATGCCGTCGATCTGGAATCGCGAGCCGCCGTGGATCAGCGCGCCGCCGCCGGCGCCCAGCGTGACGCCCTTGTTGGCAGCGATTAAGGGGGAGGCCGTGGTCGCGAGCGTACCCCCGTCGAGCACGATGTTGCCCGGCGTGGCGGCCGCCGGCGTGCCGCCGAGCGCCGCACTGCCACCGACGACGATGCTGCCGCCGGT
>CAMCPF010000020.1 GCA_945876515.1 Candidatus Kuenenia stuttgartensis | reverse complement strand
GCCACGTGGTTCGTGAGCCGGTCACCAAGACGCTCGTGCCGCTCGAGACGACCGCCCATGTGGTCTATGAGTTCGACCTGCTCGACCGGCTGCCCCGCGACTTCACCCGGGCCGGCAAGATCCTGCGGCCGATGCTCGCCCACGCCTTCCGGGCTCAGCGGCAACTGCTCGGCAGCGAGGGCATCCGGCTCCACGACGTGGCGGCGCTCGTGGCCGTCACCAACCCCGAGCTCTTCGAGCGGGAAGCGGTCGCGGCCGACGTCGAAACCGTGGGCGAGCTCACCACAGGCATGCTCGTGATCGACCGCCGACCCCACCGCCCCACGCAGCCCAACACCGATCTTTTGGTCGCGTGCGACGCGGCGGCCGTGCAGGACTGTGTCCTCAGGGGCCTGACCGCGGCCGGCGAGGCGACGTAGCCGGCTACTCGAAGTCGGTGCGGCGGGCGACCGGAATCTGGAGCTCGATCCGCTCCCGGTTACGGAACAGGACGATCGTCACGGTCCGGTCCACGGCCGTCATCCCGACCACGCTCATCAGGTGGTCGTCATCCTCGATCGGCCGGCCGTCGAACTCGAGCACCACGTCGTCGGGTCGCACGCCCGCCTTCGCCGCCGGCGCCCCGCCTGTGACCGCCTCCACCCTGGCCCCGACCGGCCGGACCATCCCCAGCCGCCCGGCCTCGTCGGCGGTGAAGTCGCGGTCGAGCGCCACGCCCAGATAGGCCCGGGCGACGGCGCCGTGCGCCACGAGTTGCTCGGCTACGAACATCACCATCGGCATTGGGATCGCGAAGCCGATGCCCTCGCTGCCGCCGGAGTTGCTGGCGATCGCCGTGTTGAGCCCGACCACCTCACCCCGGAGGTTCACCAGCGGGCCGCCGCTGTTGCCCGGATTGATGGCCGCGTCGGTCTGGATGAAGTCCTGAAATCGCACCGCTCCCTCGCCGAGCTCGAGGTCACGACGGCCCTTGGCCGACACGATCCCGAGCGTCACCGAGTGAGCGAGACCGAACGGGCTGCCGATGGCGAGCACGGTGTCACCGATCTGGAGCGTGTCGTTCGCGGCGACGCGTGCGGCCGGCAGGTCGTCGCCCTCGAGTTCGAGCACGGCGATGTCGGTGCCGGCGTCGGACCACGATCGCCGCGGCACCAGCTCGCGGCCGTCGTCGAGCCGGACGGCGATGGCGTCGAGATCGGCACCATTGACGACGTGCCTGTTGGTGATCACGACCGTGCGGCCGGCCACCTCGACGATCACACCACTGCCCGCCTCGTCCTCGGTGACGCGGCCGCTGCGGGGTCGGGCGAGCCGCTTGGTGGCGTCGATGTGCACCACCGTGGGCTTGAGGAGGCTCGCCAGCCGGCGGAGCTGCATCGCCTGCTGCTCGAGCGGCTCGGCGTCACGAGCGGCCTGGTCATAGAGCCGGGCCCGCTCCTCCGCGGTAAGCCGCACGGGTCGCATCGGATCGATGCGTGCCTCGCCCCGCTGTGTGGCCTCGACGGGCGTCAGGCGACGCGGCGGCTCCTCGGCCCTGGCCACGGCCGCCCAGACGGCGAGCAGGGAGAGAGCCGCGGGGATCCCGCGGCAGGAGGCAGACGGCGGCATGGGCAACCCACGGCTGGAGCGATCACGATCACCCCGAGCATACCCCGGCGATCGGTCAGAGTTCCAGTTCGCCGCCGATGGGTTCCTCGGCGCGCCGTCCGCGGGAATCGCCCGATCGCTCGAGTTCCCGCTGGCAGCCGATGCACACCGTGGCGTAGGGCAGGGCGTCGAGCCGCGCCATGGGAATCTTCCCACCGCAGACCTCGCACTGGCCGTAGGTGCCCTCCTTCATCCGCTCGAGCGCGTTTTCGATGGAAGCGAGTTCGCGGCTCTCGACTTCGGCCAACTGCGAGTTGACCTCGTCCTGAGCCGTGTCGTAGGCCGCGTCGATCACGTCGCCCGGCGACTGGTCGTGAAGATCCCTGAGCATGGTCAGGTCACCGGCCAAAGCGCTGCGCAGCGCGTCTCGCCGCTTGATCAGGATCGCCCGCATGTTTGCCAGAGCGTCTTTACGTGCCATGGTTTCCACTCCTTCCGCCCACGGGCAGCCCCCCACGGATGCCGGCCGCCACTCCGGGTCGCAGCGAATCCTACGGGCCTCGGGGAAAAATGGTTCGCGCAGCGAAAATCGGCAGGAAATCCTCAGGGAATCAAGCGAAAAGTGATCCCGACAGTTGGCGGGACGCGGGCAGACTCTCCGGGCTGGGGGCTTTCGGGTCGTGGGGCAGCGGTTCCTGCCGCCGCCAGTCACTCAGCCGACCGAAAGCACCAGACGGTGCCATCATCGGAGGCGATCACCACCCGTCCCGCCGCCACGGCGGCCCCGCTCCCGAAACCACCGCCGGCGTCGAACTCCCAGGCCAGTTCGCCCGTGCCGGCCTCCAGCGCGGCGACCCCGCCCTTGGCATCGGCCACGATCACCACTGGCCGGGGCGGCGTGAGCGGATCAGCCTCGCTGCCTGTGGCCGTCACGACCACCGGCGAGGCATCGACCGCGCCCCGCCGCGGCTGTCTCCAGCGCGTGGTGCCGTCGGCGATGGCGAAGGCCTCGACGGCCCGGCCGCGGGTGCCGACGATCGCCAGGTCGCCCACGACCGCGGCGCTCGAACGATAGGCCTGGGCATTGCCCGCCGGCTGCTTCCGCCACGCGACGGCCGGCTCGAGGAAGTCGATCGCGAAGAAGGCGCCCCCCTCGGTGCCGAACAGCACGCGGCTGCCGCTGACGGCGGGCGTGGTGCCGGTCGGGCCGCCGATTTCGATGGCGGCGGCCTCCTTGCCCGTGGCGGCGTCGAGGATGTGGAGCCGGCCGTCGCAGCCGGCCAGGAACACACGGTCACCGGCGGGGGTCCGGGCGACCGTCGGGGCACAGCGGATCTGGTCGGCGATCGAGTGCTTCCAGAGGAGCTTGCCCGGCGCCTGGTCGAGGCAGGAGAGCGAGGCGTCCTGCGAGCCGACGAGCACCCGCGGGCCGCCGCCATCGACGAGGATCGTCGGCCCCCCCGAGATCTCCCCCTCCGTCGCGTACTCCCACTGCGTCTCGCCGGTCGCCCGGTCGAGGCCGCGGACCATCCCCACGTCGTCGCCGACCACCAGCGGCAGCGCCGGGTCGGGGGCGGCCGCCGCGGCCGACGTGAAGCCGGCACCGTCGATCCGACGGGTCCAACGGTCTGCGCCCGTCGCGAGGTCGAGCGCATGAAAGCCGCCGTCGAGATCGCCCACATAGACCGCGCCACCGGCGATCACGGGCCCGGCCGCGAAGGCCGTCTTGTCGAAGTCGCGTCGCCACGCTTCGGCGAGCGGGAGCCTGAGCAGCGTGGCGGAGCGGCCTGTGCCGGCGAGCGAGCCGCGGGACATCGGCCAGGCGTCGGCAGCCGCCGCGTCGGGATCGTCGGCGGGCATGGCAGCGTCGTCGGGAATGGCAGCGATGGCGATGGCAGGATCGGCCGCGCGAGTCGCCGCGAAAGCCGGTGTCAGGGCCAGCGGCACGAGGGCCACGGTCGCGAGCCGGGCGCCGGTCATCGGGCGGCCTCGTAGATCGCCACCAGATCGGCCGCCGTGACCGGCCGCGGGTTGAAACCGCCCGTCCACTGCGTGGCCGCGGCGGCGGCAAGCACCGGAATGTCGGGCGCAGCGATGCCGACGTCCCGCAGCGACCGACCGAGGCCCGCGGCGGCCAACAGGGCTTCGAGCCAGGCGGCGAGCGTGGCGGCGGCCCGGCCGTCAGGTGCGTCGATGCCGCCGGCCAGGAGCAGTTCGCCATATGCCTGCTCCGCCGCCGGAGCATTGAAACGCACGACGTGCGGCAGCGCGAGCCCGACGGCCTGGCCGTGGACGGTGCCGTGGGCGGCCGTGAGCGGATTGGCCAGCGCGTGGGCGGCGCCGAGCATCGAGTTCTCGATCGCCAGGCCCGCCCAGGCGGCCCCGAGCTGGACGGCCGCGCGGGCCTCGAGTTGCCCGGTCTCCCGGGCCTGGGCGTCGACGAGCACCCGCGGCAGGTTCGTTGCTAAGAGCCGCCACGCCTCCCGCGCGAGCATCCGCGAGGCGGGCGTGGCCGCGGTGCTCACGAAGCTCTCGACGGCATGGGCCACGGCATCGACGCCTGTCATGGCGGCGACCCGCGGCGGCTGGGTGAGCGTGAGATTCACGTCGAGAATCGCCACCCGGAAGGCGGCCGCGGGATCGCCGCAGGCCATCTTCATGCCCGTGACGCTGTCGGTGATCAGGGCGAACGACTGCGTCTCGCTGCCGGTGCCGGCCGTCGTGGGCACGGCGATCGAGGCCAGCATCGGCGGCCCAGGTCTGCCCCGGCCCCTGTGGTCTTCCATCCGGCCGCCGCGGGAGACGAGAAAGTTGATCCCCTTAGCGCAGTCCATCGAACTGCCGCCACCGAGGCCCACGAGCAGGTCGGGGCGAAACTCGCGGGCCAGGGCCGTGCCGGCCTCGACCTCGATCGTCGAGGGGTTTTCACCGAACTCGGAGAACACGGCGGTCGCGAGGCCGGCCGCTTCGAGCGCGGCCAGCCCGGCTGCCGCGTGGCCGGCCGCCACGATCCCGGGATCGCTCGTGACGAGGGCCCGGGTGGCGCCCAACTCACGGGCCAGGTCGCCGAGCCGCGCGAGCGTGCCTGGCCCGACGACGAGCCTCGGTCCGGGGCGGAACTCGAAGGCGGCTCCCACGGTGGCACTCACGCCGTGGCGCCAACCGGCGCCGCCACCTGCAGCGCCCGCGATCGGTAGAGGAAGTCGATGATGTTGCCCTCGTGGGGCTGGAGCCAGTCGAGCTTCGTGGTGGGGATCGGCCCGAGGTTGAGCCGGTCGATGTGGGTGCAGTCGATCAGCCGCCGCTGGAAGTCCTCGTCATCGGTGATCACCGTGCCCACGAGCGTGGGGCCGATTTTCTCCAGCACCCGTTCCTGTGGGCACTCGACGACCGTGACGAACGGGAACATGTATTCAGCCCGGGTGATCTCCGGCTCCGGGTTCGTGGCGTGGACCACCACGGGCCGCAGCCAGCCGCAGCGTTCCCCTTCCACGAACCGGTCGCCGTAGGGGGCCGTGGCGTGGGTCACGCCGGGAGCCTTGAGCAGCCCCTCGATCTGGCCCCAGATCGCCTTGGCGGCGCCGGGGATCGTGAATGCCGCCAGCTTGGCCTCGGGATCGTCGGGCGGTTTGACCTCGATCGGCCCGAGCCGGGCGGCGAGCGCGTCGGCGATCGCCTTGGTATGCCGGCTGGCGTAGATCGCGGAGGCGTTGATGCAGCCGCGACCGCTGTTGATGGCCACGCTCTCGGCCATCACGTCGAGATACCGCTCCCAGTCGTCCACGCAGTCGTCGCCCAGGATCAGCTTGGAAAAGCCCGGCCCGTGTACCTGCACCCGCGGGTTGCCGCGATACTGCTCGACCGTCTTGGCTGACCCGAAGATCATGCTCCGCCCACAGCCGGCGAGCACGGCAGCGCCGACGTCGGTCGGGCCCGGATAAAGGCTGATCGCCTCGGCCGGGATGCCCGCCTCCACCATCGCCGCCGCCATCCGGTAGGGCGTCCACGGTTCCTGGCTGCCGGGCTTCATCACCAGACCCATGCCGAGCGCCACGACCGGCAGCCAGAGGGTGTGCACGCCGGGTGAGTTGGAGGGAAGCACGAGGCCGAGCACGGGCGACTGCGCCTGGTAGCTGACCGTGACGCCCCGATGCTCGACGCCGTGGCCCGTCCAGAGGATCGCAGGGTCGAGGCCGCGGGAGAGGGCGTCGAGGATCCGGTCCATGTTCGAGAGGACGAACATGTTCTTCTGCATGTTCGCCCGGCAGAGGCTCTCTGGCAGCCCGGTGGTGGCCGACTGGCACTTCACGAACCGCTCGGGCGACTGGGGCTCGCCGCCGACGGTCACGGTGCCGTTGGCGTAGAGGTTGCCGGCGGTCTGGAGCCGCTCCACGACGTCCTCGGGGTCGAGGGCCATGAGCGCCGCCCGCGCCTGGCCGGCCTTCTGCAGGTCGCGGCCGACGATCGCGCCGCCGACCTGGCTGACCTCGGCGACGGGCTCGCCGGTCAGAAAATGCACGAGCGTGTCGCGTTCGAGCGACTCGTAGGGCTTGCCGAAACGCCAGGCGGGCAGGTGCATCAATAAACTCCGACGGTGGTGGTGGCGGCGAGTTCGCGGAATGGGCGGACACCGCTGATGCCGTCCCAGGGATACTTCACGTAGGGCAGTTCCCGCTCCCCTTCGTCCCGCTCGAGGAAGCCGGGGATGAAGGTCTCCTTCGTGAGTGTGGTCAGCCGGACGCGGCCCGTCGCGCCGTAGGGTACGACCGCGTCACGGTCGTCGAAGTCCACCACCTCGATCACGGCCCGCGGCTGCGGGGCGTAGTAGGCGATCGTGTAGCCATCGGCCGGCACCACCGGCCGGCTCGCCGCCAGGCCCATCAGCGTGTTGCCGTAGGTGGGCGTCATGTAGGCGCCGTCGAGAAACTCCTCCACCGCGAACCGGGTCCACTGCGGCGTGAACTCGGTGCCGCCCGAGAAGATCCCGGTGATCCCGGCCTTGCGGAGCGTCGTGCCACGTTTTTCAAGGGCCAGAGCCAGGGCCTCGAGCAGCTTGGGCGTGGTGAACATGCAGCGGACGTCGTGGCCGGCCTCCAGGATCGTGATCGCCTGGTCGATGCAGTGCTGCTTGTAGGCCTCCAGGTGCTCCATCCAGCCCTTCTGGATCAGCTTGATCACCCAGCGGGGGTCGAGGTCAACGCAGAAGCAGATCCCGCCGCGATACTGGGCGAGGTGCTCGATCGAGAGCCGCAGCCGGCGCGGGCCCGAGGGACCGAGCATCAGCCAGTTGGCACCCCTGGGGAAGAACTCCTCCGGCAGCGTGTCGCTGAACATCTCGTAGTCGGTGCGGAAGTCGCGGGAGTTGACCCGCGACTTGGGGATGCCCGTGGTGCCGCCGGTCTCAAAGACGTACATCGGCTGGTCGGCCATACCCTTCGGCACCCACCGGCGGACCGGCCCGCCCCGCAGCCACTCGTCTTCGAAGGGCGGAAACTTCTTCAGGTCGTCGTAGCACGTCACTTCCGTCAGCGGGTTGAAGGTCAGCGACTTCGCATACTCCAGCCAGAACGGGCAGCCGGTGGATTCGTGGAAGTGCCAGGCCATCATCTCGACGGTGTGCGCGTCGAGGGTGGCGCGGGCCGCGGCGACCTGCTCCGGCGTGGCGACTTCGAAGACCGGGGGTCGGGTGGCGGTGACGGACATGGGAACTTCCGGGGAGGATGGGGCGGGGCGGGTCAACCTTCGGACGACTGGCCCGGCTGTTGGGGCAAGGGGGCACCCAACTGGGCGAAGAGCTGAAGCACTCCATTGAAGTGGGCGAGCCGCGGGCCGTAGCGGTCGATGAACTCGCCGAGCGCATACTCGCTGTCGGAGAAATCCTCGGCGTTGTCGGCCGCCTCCTGGGCGATGCTCGAGAGAAACTCCGTGTGCACCCGAGCCAGCGACTCGGCCGCCTGTCGGCACGACTTGGCCAGCTGCGGGTTGGCCTCTTTCCAAGCCTTGAGTTCGGCAGCCCGCTGCCGGTGCTGGAGCGAGACCTGCGCCAGGATCTCGAGCAGGAGATCGTTCGACTTTCGCGTGTGTTCGACCAACTCCCGCAACAACCCGTTGGTCTCCCCGAGGTCGCCGGTCTGGGTGGGGCGACCCGTGGCGGGCGTGCTGGCGGAGATGTCCACCTGCGTGAAAAATGGGGAACCGTCGTGCATGACTTCGCTCGCCGGGGGGAATCGCTGCCGGAAGGATTCCAGTTCGCAGCCTTATAGTAGGCCGCAGTCCGGGGATTTTCCACGTTCGGGAGCCGCTCCAGCCGCTGTAATCGCGCAACTCGCCGTCGCGACCGACCCAGCTGTGCTGCCTGCCCCGGGCTCAGGTCACCCGCGCTCGGCTAAAGCCGCCCGCCCTGGCGTCCCGATGGACAGGGGCGAGGGAGGTCGCAGGGAAGCGTCCGGCCCGGTCCGCGGGGAGTCGCATGGACGTGCAGCGGGCGGAAGCTGGGCTCGAGGGCCTGTCGTTCGGATTCCTGACCACGCTGGAGTCGGCGGCCCACGGCCTGTTCGGCGGGTATCTCGTGGTCGACGCGCTCGGCCGGCCGCTCGAGTTTCACTGCACGGCTCCCGTCAAGGTGTCGCGGGCTCAACAGATTCTCTACGGCCCCACGCTGCATGGCCATCTCCACGGCCGCCAGGTCGGTGGCGCCCTGCTCGCCGAGGGCAAGGTGACGCCGGCCGTCGTGCTCACCGACAACGACGCGATGCTCCACGTCCGGCCGCACACGCACCTGCCGCTGGCGCTCGTGCGGCGCGGGGCCGCCGAGCAGATCGCCGCCGGCTTCCTGGTGGGCGAGGCGGTGGTGAGTCCGCACGCCGAAGACGCCGCCCGGGCGGACGAACTCGAGGCCCGCCTCGCGACGCTCGCCGCGGCCGTGGATCTCTGCGAGCCGTTCGAGCGGATCCGGGCGGCCCTCGACGAGGCGGCCCGGCACTGATTCCGGTGAATCCAAGGACGGGTATGACCGGGATCGATCAGCTCGGCGACGCGGGCCCGCTGCCGCCGGTGCGGTCGTTCGGCGGCGAGGCTTTCGCGCTGCCCCGGATCGTCGTCGCGGGCGGCTGTGAACTCGCCCTCCCCGTGCCGCCCGCGCTGCGGCTCCCGGTGACCTTGCCGGCTCCGGTGGTGACCTCGCTCGAGCCGTTGCCGCCGCGACCGAAGGTGCAGAGCCACTTCTTCTCGCGGCCCGTGGACGTTGCCCCGCCGGCTGCAGCGTTGGGGGACGGGCCGCAGCACCTCGCCCCGGCCAAGGTGTGCCGCGGCGAGGCGCGTCGCGCACGGATCGCGCCCCCGAAAGACGTCGTCAAGCTCTCGGAACGCTTCTTCTATCTGTTACAGCCCGATCTCGAGACCATGCTCCGCGGCGGCAAGCTCGCGTTCCCGCGGCAGCCGTTTCCCTTTCAGTTCGAGGGCATGGCCTTCCTCCTCCCGCGGCACTCGGCCGTGCTCGCCGACGAGATGGGGCTCGGCAAGTCGATGCAGGCGATCTCGTCGATCCGGCTGCTCGTCCGCAGTGGCGAGGCCCGGCGGGTGCTCGTGGTCTGCCCCAAGGGACTGGTCAGCAACTGGGCCCGGGAGCTCGCCGACTGGGCGCCCGAACTCGTGGTGGCCGTGATCGACGGCGACCCCGCCCGGCGGCGGTGGCAGTGGTCGCTCCCCGACGTGCCCGTCAAACTCGCGAATTACGAGGTGCTCGTCCGCGACCGCGACCTCGTGGCCGAACTCGGCCTGGAGTTCGACCTGGTCGTGCTCGACGAGGCCCAGCGGATCAAGAACAAGTCGAGCCAGACCAACCGGGCGATCGTGAGCCTCGACCGGCGCCGCAGTTGGGCCCTGACCGGCACCCCTGTGGAGAACTCGGCCGACGACCTGGTGGGGATCTTCGAGTTCGTCGACCCGGGCCAGATCAACGACCGGATGACGCCCAAGGCGATGGCCGGGGCCGTCACCGACCACATCCTCCGCCGCACCAAGGACAAGGTACTCACCGAGATGCCGCCGCGGCTCGACCGCGACGCCCGGATCGAGCTCGGCCCTGAGCAGCGCGAGACCTACCGCCGGGCCGAGGAGGAGGGCGTGCTCAGGCTCGCCGACATGGGCCGCGAGGCCACGATCCAGCACGTCTTCGAGCTGGTGCTCCGCCTCAAGCAGATCTGCAACTTCGACACCGCCACCGGCGAGAGCGCGAAGCTCGAGCGGCTCACGGCCGAGCTCGAGGAGGTGCAGGCCAGCGGCCGCAAGGCGCTGGTCTTCAGTCAGTGGGTGGAGACGCTCGGCCGGCTGCGGGAGAATCTCTCGGCGTTCGGGCCGCTCGAATACCATGGCGGCATGAGCACCACCGCCCGCGACGAGGCGATCCGGCGGTTCAAGGAGAGTCGCAACCATTCCGTGCTCCTGCTTTCCTACGGTGCCGGCGCGGTGGGGCTCAACCTCCAGTTCTCGCAATACGTGTTCCTCTTCGACCGCTGGTGGAATCCGGCCGTGGAGGACCAGGCGATCAACCGGGCCCATCGGATCGGCGCGGCCGGCGCCGTGACGGTGACCCGCTTCCTTTCGGCCAGCACGATCGAGGAGCGGATCGACGAGGTGCTCCGGCGGAAGCGGGATCTCTCCGAGACGATCCTCTCCCAGGCCGACGGCCCCGCGAGCGCGGGCCTCACGGCGGACGACCTGTTTTCGCTCTTCGAACTGGCTCCGCCCCGCCGCGCCGCGGCCTGACGCGGGTGCCTGTTCCCCTGACCGCATCGCCGTTTGGCACAAGCTCGGGGGCGCCGGTCCCCGTCGTCCGGACGTTCGCTCTGGCCATCCTGGCCTCCGCTCACTCGATGCTGGCTGCGCTTCGGCATCCTGCCTGCGCTTGCCATCAACGCCGGCTCTGGGAACCGGCACCCCCTCGCGGGCCATCTCAGAAACGCAGCCGCAGGCCTGTGGCGGAAAAGTAGCCGCGGACCTGTGTTCCGCGGAGTCCGCCAGCCACTCCACCTTCGAGACCACCGCTGCGCGGATCCCGCCAGCCGGCCGCTCGAATCCGATCCCTGCGTGCTTGGGGCTTCATGCACGCCGTGGTACAACGTCGGCTCGGGACGGGGGATTGACCTCGTTGCCAGCGTCTTTACAGCAGCAGGAGGCCGTGTTCATGTCACGTGCATCAGGTTCTGCCACTCGCCGCGGCTTTCTCCGCGGCGGTCTCGCGGCTGGGGCGGCGGTCGCGGCGCCGACGATCATTCCCTCGTCGGCCCTCGGCCTCGACGGGGCGGTGCCGCCGAGCGAACGGATCGTCGTGGGCGGGATCGGGATCGGCCGCCGCGGTGAATACGACCTCGGCTGCTTCCTCCAGCAGGCCGACGTCCAGTTCGCCGCCGTCTGCGATGTGAAGGAGAAGCGCCGCAATCACGTCAAGGGCGTGATCGACAAGCACCACGGCTCCGCCGCCTGCGCCACCTACAAGGACTTCCGCGAACTGCTCGACCGCGACGACCTCGACGCCGTCCTGATCGCCACCGGTCCCAACTGGCACGGCCTGATGGCCATGCTCGCCGCCCGGGCCGGCAAGGATGTCTACTGCGAGAAGCCCTGCACGAAGAACATCGCCGAGACGCTCGTCCACCGCGACACGATGAACCGCTGCGGCACCGTCTTCCAGGCGGGCACGCAGCGGCGAAACCTCCCGCACTTCGCCTTCGCCTGCGAACTGGCCCGCACCGGTCGGCTGGGCACGCTCAAGCGGGTCTATGCCCATCCGGCGGGCATGAAGGCCGCGACCAGCGGCTGGCTGCCGGAGGAGCCGGCGCCCGACTCCAAGATCGACGACTGGGACATGTACCTGGGGCCGGCGGCCTGGCGGCCCTTCAACGCCCGCACGCTCGCCGACGGCTTCAACTTCGAGAAGGGGGGCGGCATGGTCGGCGGCGGCGTGCTCGAGTGGGGCTCGCACTGCGTCGATCTCTGCCAGTGGGCCGTCAACGACTGCCCGCCGCCGGTCGAGTACGCCCCGCCCAAGGGCGACGAGCTCGTCTGCCGCTACGACAACGGCTGCGAGCTCGTGTTTCGCGAGAAGGGCTGGATCCCGCTCGGCTCCTGCCCGGTGCGGTTCGAGGGAACCGACGGCTGGGTCGAGGCGGGCGACAGCGGCAAGATGGTGCTCTCGTCCCCCGAGCTGCTCGCCGGCCGCAAGGTCGAGGAGATCGGCGGCTATCCAGCCACCTTCCACGTCCGCGACTTCCTCGACTGTGTGAAGACCCGTGGCAAGCCGAAGGGCAACGCCGAGGCCGCCTGCAACGCGCATCTGGCCTGCCACGCTGCCAACATCGCGATCTATTTGGGGCGACCCGTGAAGCTCGATCTGGCGACCACCACCTTCATCGACGACGAGGCGGCCAACCGGCTGCGATCGGAGGCGCGGCGCGAGCCGTGGCAGGCATGAACCGCACCAAGGGCATGAATCCTATGGATCACACGAACCACGACACCAGGGTGCTGACCTCCATCCGCTTGATCCGGCTCGCCGTCGCGACGACGGTGGTCATGATCGCCGTCGGGGCCCACGCGGCCCCCACGCCGACGTCCACCGAGGCCGAGCTGATCGCCATCCTCCAGGGTGATGGGCCCGAGGCCGACAAGGCGCTTGCCTGCAAGTTCGCGGCGGTGAACGGCTCGCGTGCCGCCGTGCCGGCGGTGGCGCCGCTCCTGCGCAACCCGCGGCTGGCCTCCTGGGCCCGGATCGCGCTCGAGGCGATCCCCGGTGACGAGGCCGCCGCCGCGCTGCGGGAGGCGACCGGTACACTCGACTCCCGGCTCCTGACCGGCGTGATCGCGTCGCTCGGCGTCCGGGGCGACGCCGCGGCGGTGCCACTGCTGGCGGGCAAGCTTGCGGCCGAGGATGCCGAGGTGGCCGCCGCGGCCGCCTGGTCGCTCGGGCGGATCGCCACGCCCGAGGCGGGCCTGCTGCTCGCCGGGGCGCTCGAGAAGGCGGCCTCGCCCGCCCGGCTGGATGCCGTCGCCGAGGCGGCCGTGCTCTGTGCGGCGAACCTGCATGCCGCCGGCAAGGGCGAGGAGGCGGTTGCCCTCTATGGCGTCGTGCGGGCGGCTGACGTCTCCGAGCAGCGGCGGGCCGAGGCGATCCGCGGCACGATCATCGCCAAGGGCAGGGAGGGCATTCCGCTGCTCGTCGAGACGCTCGCCTCGCCCACCAAACGGCTGGCGAACATGGCGGTCTTTACGGCCCGAGACCTGGGGCGGGGTGACGCGGCCGACGCAACGCTCGCCGCCGAGGTCGACTCGGCGCTGCTCAAGGTGATCGATGGGGCAATCGATGCGGCGAGCGGCGGCAACGCCGTGCCGCGGGCCGTGCTGTTGATCGACGTTCTTGCCGAACGCAACGCGGGCGGCGCCCGCGAGCCGGTGGTGGCGGCGCTGACGCGGATGCTCTCGGCCCCCAACCCGAAGCCGCTGCGGCTGGCGGCGATCGAGGCCCTCGGCCGGGCCGGTGACGCCGCCGTGGTCGGGCCGCTCTTGATAGCGGCGGCCGACGAGGATCCGGGCATCGCCGACACGGCTCGGGCGGCGGTCGCCTCGCTCCCCGGCGCGGCCGTCGATCGCGAGATCGTGGCCCGCCTCCAGGGCGCCGACGCGAAGATCCTGCCGGTGCTGGTCGAGCTCGTGGGTCGGCGGCGGATCGCCGCGGTCGCGGCCCTCTTGCCGCTGGCAAGCCACCCCGAGGAGAAGGTCCGCACGGCCACGATCGTCGCCCTCGGGCCGACGGTGGATCTCGCGAATCTTGACGTGCTCGTGGCCGCCGCCACGGCGCCGAAAAGCCCTGGCGAGGGCGAGGCCGCCCGCACGGCGGTCCGCGAGGCGAGCGTGCGGATGCCCGACCGCGACGGCTGCGCCGGCAAGCTGGCCACGGCCCTGGAGAAGGCGCCGGCCGAGGCGAAGGTGATGCTGCTCGACGTTATCGGCGAGGTGGGTGGCACGAAGGCCGTGGAGACCATGGCGACGGTGGCCCGCTCCGGCGACGAGGCCCTCGAGGACGCCGCCACGCGGCTCCTGGGCAAGTGGATGACGGCCGACGCCGCGCCGGTGCTGCTCGGCCTGGCCACGGCCGAGCCGGGCGGCAAGTTCAAGACCCGGGCCCTCCGCGGCTACATCCGGATCGCGCGGCAGTTCGTGTTGCCCGACGGCGAGCGGGCGGAGATGTGCCGCAAGGTGCTGGCCGTCGCCCAAGAGGATGCCGACCGCAAGGCGGTGCTCGAGATCCTCGTTCGGTATCCGAGCGGCGCCACGCTCGCGGTGGCCGAGGAAGCGGCGAAGATGCCGGGCCTCGAAGCCGAAGCCACGAAGGCCGCCAACGAGATCCGGGCCAAGGTGCAGCCCGCGAAGAAGGCTGGGTGACGATGCCTTCTGCCCTGTGTGCGCGGGGCTCGGGGCTGCCCGTGCCATCTCGCCGGACGCTCGGCGGGGCCTTGCTCGCGGAGGCTCGGGGCTGCCCGTGCCATCTCGCCGGACGCTCCCTCCGGGCATCCTGCCCTTCGGTCGCTCGATGCCAGCTTCGCTTCGGCATCCTGCCTCCGCTCGCTGCCAACGCCGCTCGACTGGCACGGGCAACCCCTTGCGGTCAATCGTGTAAGAAGCACGGGCAACCCCTCACTGCGTCCTCGGAGAGTTCTGATGCGAACCGTGATGGTGACGATGATTGGTCTGTTCGCTTTCGTCGATTCAGGACGTGCCGGCGAGGTGGCGTTTGAAAAGCAGGTGATCACGGAGCGGTTCGAGGCCGAGGGCTGTGCCGTGGCCGACTTCGACCAGGACGGCCATGCCGACATCGCCGCCGGGAACGGGATCTGGCACGGGCCCGACTTCGCCCGCCGCACGGAATACACGCCCCCGCGGGAGAACCCGAGCGGCCCCGCCAAGACGCCCTACGATCCGTCGCGGGGTTACTCCAACTACTTTCTGATGTTTGCCCACGACTTTGATGGCGACGGCTGGCAGGACATCCTCGTCTACGACCTGCCCGGCGAGCCGGCCGTCGTGTGCGTGAATCCGCAGGCAAAGGGCGGGGCGTGGGCGAAGCACGCCGTGTTCGACGTGGCCGACGGGGAGTCGCCGGGCCTGCTCGACGTCACGGGCGATGGCAAGCCGGAGCTGTTCTGCCAGTCGAGCGGCCCGGAGCTCGGTGGCCGGCTGGGCTTCGCGGAGATCGACTGGAAGAGCCCGCTGGCGAAGGCGAGGTTTCGGCCGATCACGCCCCGCTCGCCGGAGAACGACAAGAAGTATTTCCGCTACACGCACGGCGCCGGGGCGGACGACGTCAACGGCGACACCCGCGTCGACATTCTTACGAAGGACGGCTGGTTCGAGCAGCCGGCGAGCATTGCGGAAGATGCGATCTGGCCGTTTCATCCCGGGCCCTTTGGGCCGCCCGGTGCCCGCGGCGGGGCGCAGATGCTCGTGTTCGACGTGGATGGCGACACGAAGAACGACGTGGTCACGAGCTACGACGCCCACGGCTACGGCCTGGGCTGGTTCCGGCAGCAGGCCGACGGCTCGTTCACCGAGCACCGGTTCGTGGGCAGCAAGCCGGAGGAGAGCCCGCAGGGCGTGAGCTTCTCCCAGCCACACGCGCTCGCCGCGGCCGACATCGACGGCGACGGCCTGACCGACATCGTGACGGGCAAGCGCCGCTGGGCCCACGGGCCCAAGGGCGACGCCGAGCCCGACGCCCCGCCGGTGCTCTACTGGTTCAAGTTGGTGCGGGACGGCAAGGGCGGGGCGACCTTCGAGCCGCACCTGATCGACGACGACAGCGGCGTGGGCACGCAGGTGACCGTGGCCGATCTCAACGGCGACGGCAAGCCCGACATCGCCGTGGCCAACAAGCGGGGCGTGTTCGCCTTCCGGCAGAAGTGATGGCCGACCCGGTTTGTCGAGTTGGGATGGCGTCGCTGCTCGCGGCCACGGTTCTACCCGTGATTGCGGGCGTGAATCTGCCGCCCGTCTCGTCGGTCTCGGCCGCCGAGATCGCTCCCCCGGCGGTGCCTGCCGGCTACGTGCCGCTCTTTCAGGCCGCGGTCGATGCCGCCCTGGCCCTGCCGCCGGCGCGACGGCAGCCTGCCGATCGGATCACGACGGCGCTCGCGGCCTGGCTCGTGGCCGAGAAGACGGGCGATGCCCGCTACCGGGCCCACGCCCTGGCGGAACTCGACGCCTTCCTCGCCACCCCCGGCGGCCGGGCCGATCGCGACTTCCACGTCAGCCGGCCGCTCGGCCTGCTCGTGCTGCGGTTGCACGACGCCGGGCTGCTCGTGGGCGACCTCCGGGCCCGCCTGCTCGCGCGGGCTGTGCCCCTGGTTTCGTGGTACGTCGAGAGCCATCCCCTCGAGGCCCGCTTCTTTGACTGCAACATCGCCCTGGCCGACGCGGTCGCGGCCGACTGCCTGGCCCGCAGCTTCGCCACCGAGCCGACGGTGCCCGCCGCCCGCGTGCGGGAGATGATCGCCGCCCTCGGCGCGCGGATCCTGGCGACCGGCGACCTCGACGAGGATGCCAGCAACTATTCGAGCCTGGGGCTCTGCTTCTTCCTGGAGCTCGCGAGGCTCGAGGGCTGGCTCCCGCGGGTGGCCGAGTCTGACGCCTTTCGCGGCACCTTCGCCCGCATGCGCGACATCATCTCCCCGGCCGGCTCGATTCCCGAGTATGGCGATGGCTCCTTCCGGGCCCGGGAGGCCAGGCTCGACTTCG
>CAMCPF010000019.1 GCA_945876515.1 Candidatus Kuenenia stuttgartensis | reverse complement strand
GGAACCGGCAGCGGTTCGAGATGGAGCAGCTCACCGCCATCGTCCACGAGGACCAGGCCCGCGGCCTGTGCGTGGGCTACAAGGACGTCACGCCCGATGAGTTCTGGACGCGGGGTCACTTTCCCGCCCGCCCGCTCATGCCGGGCGTCTTGATGTGCGAGGCGGCCGCCCAGCTCTCCAGCTACTACACCCAGAAGCACAACCTGCTCGACGCCACCGTGATCGGCTTCGGCGGGCTCGAGGAGGTACGGTTTCGGGAGCCGGTCGTACCGGGCGACCGGTTGGTGATCGCCGTGGAGCGGGTCCGGGTCCGGCCGCGGGCGATGATCGTGTGCCGGTTCCAGGGGCTCGTCCGCGAGAGCATCGTCGTCGACGGCATCATCAAGGGCGTGCCGCTGCCCGCGGACCTGTTTGCCGGCTCGGGCCAGAGTGCCGCCGGCAGCGTCGGGGCGACCTAGAGCCCGATGCCCCGCCGCCCGCCCCGCAAGCCCGATCCCCGGCTCGACCTCTCGGCCCACCTGCTGCCGCTGGTCGCGCTGCCAGATCCGTTCGACCCAGCCAGCGTATTCCCGACCGATGCGCCGGTGGAACTCGAGGTGGGCAGCGGCAAGGGGCTGTTTCTTTCGTCGGCGGCGGCCGCCGCGCCGGAGCGGAACTTTCTCGGCATCGAGATCGCCCCCGGCTACGCCCGGATGATCGCCGGCCGGCTCGCGAACGCGGGGCTCGTGAACGCCCGGATCATCCAGGGCGACGCCGGCTTCCTCGTCGGGTCGCTCCTGCCCGACGCCTGCCTGGCGGGCATGCACGTCTACTTTCCCGACCCCTGGTGGAAGGCCCGGCACCGCAAGCGGCGGGTGCTCTCGGAGCCGTTCCTGCTCCAGGCGGGGCGGACGCTCGCCCCGGGCTCCGTGCTCCACGTCTGGACCGACGTGGAGGAATACTTCCTCGAGGCGATGGCCGCAGCCCGGGCGACTGGCCTGTTTGGGGAGCCGCGGGTGGAGGAGCCGACCGCGCCGGCCCACGACCTCGACTACCGCACCCACTTCGAGCGGCGCACCCGCTTGGCCGGGATGCCGGTCTGGCGGGCGGCCCTGGAGCGGTCGAGCGTCCCGTCGCCGGTGCCCCGCGTCACTTCGTCGCCGCAGGCTCGTACGTCCGGGCCGCCGGCCCGCCCGCCCGCGACTGATTCAGAGCCAGCTGATAGAGCCGCTCCCCCGCCGGCGTCGGATAGTGGCCCGTGAGGCAGGCCTGGCAGAGCTCCTCGGCCGGAAACCCGATCGACCGGGCCACGCTCTCCACCGGCAGGTAACGGAGCGAGTCGGCGCCCAGCCGGGCGGCCATCCGGTCCTGGGCCTCGTCGGTGAGCGGCCCGCCGGCCAGAAACTCCGGGGCGAACAGCTCGTCGATCGTGGACATGTCGATCCCGTAGAAGCACGGGGCCACGATCGGCGGGCAGGCCACGCGGACGTGGATCTCACGGGCCAGGCCCAGCGATCGCATTCGCCCCAGGAGCACCTTCATGGTCGTGCTGCGGACGATCGAGTCCTCCACCAGGATCACCCGCTTGCCCTCGAGCACCTCCCGCAGCGGAGTGTACTTCGTCTCGGCCTTCGCCCGCCGGCTCGAGGCGCCGTCGATGAAGGTCCGGCCGGTGTAGCGGTTGCGGATCAGGCCCTCGACCGAGGGAATCTGGAGTCGGTAAGCCATCGAGTCGGCCGCGGCCTTGCTCGTGTCGGGCACGGGCACGACCACGGTGTCGGCGTCGATCGTCACGGTCTCGAGGCGGGCCAGCTCCTCGCCGAGCCGCTTCCGCGACAGATACACGCTCCGCTCGTCCATGGTGCTGGCCACATTCGCGAAGTAGATCCACTCGAAGAAGCACCGCGCCTGGCGGGGCGACTCCGCGAACCGCTCGATCCGCACCTCGTCACCATCGACGACCAGCGCCGTGCCCGGCTCGAGCGAGCGGATCGACTCGGCGGGGAAGCCGAGGTTGAGCAGGGCCACGCTCTCGCTGCAGGCCGCCACCAGCGGCCCCGACCGGGCATACTCCAGCGGCCGGATGCCGAGCGGGTCGCGGGCCACGATCAGGCGGCCACAGGCGTCGAGGATCGCGAGGTTCCAGGCTCCGTCGAACCGTCGCGCGATCGCCGCCAGGAGCTCGACTGGCGTCGGCTGGGCGTCGCCCGCGAGCTCGCGGCCGATCGCGTGGAGGATCACCTCCGTGTCGTTGTCGCGGGCCAGGTGGGCGTCGTCGGTGGCCAGGATCTCGGCCCGCAGCTCGGGGTAGTTGGCGAGCTGGCCGTTGAAGCCGAAGGCGAACCACTTCCGCTTCTGGATGTGCGGCCGCTCGAGCGGCTGGGCGTAGCCGCGGTCCTCGGCCCCGCAGGTGGCGTAGCGGACGTGGCCGATCGCGGCCCGGCCGGTGTGCTGCTCCATCAGGCTCTCGTACTTGCCCCGATGGCTCATCCGGAACACCTCGCTGACGCTCCCGACCTCCTTGTAGGTGGCCAGGAGTTGGCTGCGATGCGGATGCCAGGCGGTCATCCCGGCGGAGAGCTGACCCCGGTTCTGGATGTCGAGGAGCATCCGGGGGATGAGCCGGGCCGCCTCTTCCTGCCCCTGGACGGGGCAGAGCGGGCTCGTCTCCGGGCCCGGCAGGTGGTAGACGGCCGCGAGGCCGCACTCGTGACGCAGGTCGCTCATGAATCTCTTTCAGTCCGGCGCTGGGCAGTGCCCGCCGGACCTTTGCGAGTGTATCGCCGCCGGCGGCCCGTGGATACCATACCGGGGTTCCGACCGAGTCTCGTCCCCACACGGGTCCCCAGCCCGGGAGGATCCCGGCCCCGGCCAATGAGCGACCACGTTCGTCAGCAGATCGCGTCCACAGCCGGCCTGATCGTCGTCAAGGTGGGCTCGCGCGTCCTCACCGGCGCCGACGGCCTCCTTGACGCCGGTCGCATCGAGTCGCTTGGCCGGCAGATCGCCGCCGTCGGTCAGTCCGGCCGCCAGGTCGTGCTCGTCAGTTCCGGCGCCGTGGCGGCGGGGATGGGCCGGCTCGGTCTCGCCAAGCGGCCCACCGAACTGGCCCACCTCCAGGCGGTGGCGGCCGTCGGCCAGAGCTGCCTGATCGAGGCCTGGGAGCGGGCGCTCCGCGGCCATGGCAGGCACGTCGCCCAGGTGCTGCTCGTGGCCGAGGATCTCTCAGATCGCGCTCGCCACCTCAACATCCGCAACACGCTGCGGACGATCCTCGAATACGGCGCGGTGCCCGTGATCAACGAGAACGACACGGTGAGCACGGTGGAGCTGCGCACGAGCTTCGGTGACAACGACCAGCTGGCGGCGCGGGTCGCGTCGCTGCTCGGGGCCAACCTGCTCGTGCTGCTCTCGGACGTGGCGGGCCTGTTCGACCGCCATCCCGAGGAGCCGGGGGCGACGGTGGTCTCGCGCGTGGACCGGATCGACGGCTCGATCGAAGCCTTGGCCCGCGACCGGCCCGGCGGACTCTCCAAGGGGGGCATGGCCAGCAAGCTCGCCGCCGCCGACATCGTCACCGAGGTGGGAGGCCACTGCGTGATCGCGGCGGGCCGCGAGGAGGCCGCCTTCGAGCGGATCTGCCGGGGTGAGGCCGTCGGCACGGTGTTCGTCGGCCGTGACACGCCCGTCTCGGCCTGGAAGCGCTGGCTCGGTTGGTCGGCGGAGGCCAGGGGCGGGCTCGTGGTCGATGCCGGCGCCCGCCAGGCGATCGTGACGGGGGGCCGCAGCCTGCTGGCCGCCGGTATCACCGGCCTCGACGGGGAGTTCACGGCCGGTGACGTGGTCACGATCGCCTCCGCCGGCGGCCCGGTGTTCGCCCGCGGCCTGGTGAACTATCCCGCCGCCGAGCTCGCTCGGATCACGGGGCTGCGGACCGAGCGGATCGCCGAGGTGCTCGGCTACTGCCCGTACGACGAGGTGATCCACCGCGACAACCTGGCCGTCCTGTCCCGCCCCTGACCGACGGCCCTCGACGGCAGCCGCCCCCCCGCCGCCCCCCCCCATGCTCATCGAAGTCATCGTCATCCTCGCGCTCGTGCTCGCCAACGGGATCTTCTCGGGGGCGGAGATGGCGATCGTCGCCAGCCGCCGCGGCCGGCTGCGGAGCATGGCCGACGCGGGCGACGCGGCCGCCCGGACGGCGCTCGACCTGGCCTCGAACCCAGACCGCTTCCTGCCCACGGTGCAGGTGGGCGTGACCCTCGTCGGCACGCTAGCGGCGGCCTACGGCGGCGAACGGATGGTGGACTCACTGGCGGCCTGGCTGGCCGCGACCTGGCCCGATCTGGCGGGCGTGGCGCACCCCGCCGCCCTCGCGACCTTCGTGCTCGTGCTCTCGTTCGTCACGCTGGTGCTGGGGGAGCTCGTCCCCAAGCGGCTCGCCCTGCGCAACGCCGAGTCGTTCGCCCGGATCGCGGCCCCGCTGGTTCAGTGGCTGTCGCGGCTGGCGGCGCCGCTCGTCTGGGGGCTCAACCTGGGCACCTCGACCGTGCTGTTCCTGCTGGGGGCCCGGGGCAAGCACGAGCCGAAGGTGTCGGTGGACGATATCGAGCAGCTGCTCGAGACGGGCCGGGCCGAAGGGGTGCTCGAGGCGGTCGAGCAGGCGGTGGCCGTCGGGGCCCTCCGGCTCGGCGAACGCACTGTCCGCGACGTCATGCGGCCCCGGATCGAGATCGACGCGCTCGACGTCGACACGCCGGCCGACGAGATCATCGGCGCCATCGCGATGGCCGGCTATTCCCGGCTGCCGGTCTATGACGGCTCGCTCGACCGGATCCTGGGCTACGTGGCCATCCAGGACGTGCTGCGGACCTCCTGGATGGGCTGGCCGCTCGAGCTGCGGAAGATGATGCGGCGGGCGGCGTTCGTGCCGGAGACGATGCCGCTCGACCGGCTCTTGGAAATGTTTCGCAAGGAGCGGACGCCGTTCGCGATCGTGCTCGACGAGTATGGCGGCACCGACGGCCTCGTGACGCTCGATGACGTGCTCTCGGAGCTCGTCGGAGAGATCCACGACGACCGCCGGGCCGAGGAGCCGGCCGAGTTCGTGGAGCGGCCCGACGGATCCTGGCTCGTCGAGGGGAGCACGGCTGTCGAACGGCTGGCGACCCGGTTCGGCATCGAGCTCGGGGGCGAGCCGCGGGAGTACGAGACCGCCTCGGGCCTGGTGCTGGCGGAACTCGAGCGGCTGCCGACGGCGGGCGACTCGATCACTTGGCAGGGGCTCGTGATCGAGGTCGTCGACATGGACGGCCGCCGGATCGACAAGCTCCTCGTCCGCCGGGCGTGAGCCTCACTCCCCGGGGCCGGCGAGCGCCAGGATGTCGTCGAGGACGAAGGGGCTGGGGAACGGCTCGTCGAGCTGCTCCAGGACCTTCCGGTAACGGCCCACGATCTCGGCGATGTCATCGGCTGTCAGCCGGTCTTCGCGCAGGATCTGCGAGCCGTCGAACACCTCGCGCCACGCCTGAAACGCCTCCTCGTAGGCCTTGCGGGCGGCCGTGAGCCGAGCGGCCGCGAACTCCCGATCGGCCTTCCACGTCAGCTCGCGAGCCCGCAGCGCCGGCTCCGTCACCTCGGCCTCGCAGGTGGCCCGCCAGAAGTCGAAGTTCACGATGTCTCGGTAGCGGTCGATGATCTCGGCCGTCTCGCGGGCCTCGGTCTCCTCGAGGGCCAGTTCCCAGGCCCGGTCACGAACCTCGGCCGGCGCCGAGCGGGCGACATCCTTCCAGGTCACCTCAAGCGCCGACTCGGCCTCCATGGCCAACTGGAGCTGCGTCTCGTCGCGGTCGAGGGCGGGGACGTCCAGCGCAACCCGCTGCTCCGGGCTGAGCGCGGCCCGCCGCTCTGCTTCGAGCTTGGCGAATCCGCCGGGAACGAGCTTCTCGATCTCCTCGGCCAGCCGCTTGGCCCGGGCCTGCTCGGCCTCCTTGAGCCCCAGTCGGATCGGCACGTTCCAGCTGGTCGGAATCTCACGGGTCGCGAACCGGCGCATCTCCTCCCCCGCAAGCTCCCAGGCTCGGCGGCCGGCGCTGCCGAACACGCCGTCCTCCTCCAGGGCCCGGGCATGGTTGATCGCGGTCATCATCGGCTCGCTGTGGAAGATCAGGGCCGTGGTCTTGAGCGGCACGCCCGAGTCGGCCAGCTGCTGGGCCTGGCGATACTTGCCCCGCGCGACGAGCCAGTTGTCCCGCTCGGGGAGCGTGCGCTGGGGATCGTCCCGCTCGTGGAAGTCGTCGTCGGCCACGAACAGCTTGCGAAACTCCTGCTTCTCATCGGACTTCCCGATCTTGTGCCCGAGAAACCAGCCCATCCGCCCCAGCAGCCGAGGCTCGAATCGGTTCAGGCCGATTCCCTGCCGCAGGAACTCGATGCCCTTGATCACCCAGGCGTACCGGTCGCGGTAGTCGTCGAACTCGACGGAGATGTTGTAGGAGAGATTGTGGGCCTGGAAGTCCCAGACGGAGTAGAAGTTGGGCTGGAGCTTGGTGAGTTGCTCGAGCGTGGCCGAGAGGTTGGCCCAGTCCTCCACCTTCTTGTAATGGTTGGCCCGATCCCAGAGCAGGGCCACGGCCACGTTCTTGAGGCCCAGCGTCGCGAACCGCATCGTCTCACCGGTGGGATCGATCTCGCCGAGATTCGCCTGGGAAAGCCCGCGGGCGGCCCGCATCCGGGCCAGGAAGCCGCCGCGGCTCTCGGAGTCGGCCGGCTGGCTGAGAAGCGAGAGCGGCAGCAGGAGCGCCATGATTCCCACCAGTGCCAACAGCGTCTCTGGCCGCAGCCCCAGCCAGGCCTGCCGCGTCGCCGTCCCGCCCCGCCCTGGCCCACTCGTCATGATGCCACCTCCCGGGCCCGCAGGCAGAATGCTCCGGCGATGCAAAAGGCCGCCACGTAGGCGAGCGTCTCCAGGGCGTGCGCGGCCAGGAGGTCGCCAGGAATGTCGAAGCCCCCCGCCACGAAGTCACTCGTGCCCAGCGTGGCCAGCGACGGGAACAGGCCCGCCAGCACCCTCATCGGGGCCAGGAGCACCGTGTCGGCCAACTTCATCACCTGCACCGCCGGAGTGGGGTCGAGTTCGAGGGTGATGCTCGTCTGCGTGACGATCCGGTAGAGCGACTCGATCGGGCCACCGCCCGGGGCGATCGTGGCGTCGCCCGTCACCTGGCTCGTGAACAGCCGGGCGATGAACTCACGAAACTGGCCGATCAGGAGCACCGAGAGGGCCGCCACCAGCGCCACCGGCGCGGAGAGGAAGGTGCTGAACATCACCCCCAGGGCCGTCACGATCAGCATCGCGAACCAGGCACCGAGGCAGCCCTTGAAGTAGTTCGCCGCGAACGATCCGTCGCCGGCCCGGAGGTAGAAATCAGCCTGGGCGACACCGTAGTACTGGGCCGGCTCCAGGCACTGCAGCCAGACCTCCACCCGGCCATCGGCGACGAAGTCGCTGAACAGGTCGGCCTCCCGGACCGTGCCGTCGGCCAGGACCGTGCCGAGCTTTCTCGGAATCCAGAACTCGTCGATTGTGAACTCGCGGGCCACGATCGGAAAGGCCTCGCTGCGGAGCTGGTTGACCGGGTTGCGGAGCTGGATCGTGCCGTGGATCCCCTCCGTGATGGTGCCCTTGTAGGTGCGGAATACGCGGATCGTCATCTCCAGCGGCAGCCCGTCGGGGAAGGCCTCCTCGCTGAGGCCCGCGAAGGTCCAGACCGCCGCGGCCCCGGTGCCCCCCTCGATGTATTGCCGATAGGCCCACTCCGCCCCCACGCTGATTCCCTTCTCCGCCGGCCGTCCCTCGCGGTCGAGGAACCGCAGCCGGCCGCGGAGCGGTCGGCGGGCCTCGAGAATGCCCTCGGGCGACCCCACGTCGTACCTGCGGTCGGCCGCCGAGCCCCGAGGCGTGATCCGGTGGCGGTGGCCGTGAAAGGTCTCGGCCACGCCCTGACCCTCGGCGTCGAGGACGATGAAGTGGCGGTGACCGCGACCGGGACTGGTCCGGCCCTCGAAGCCGGTCACATTGCCCTCCTCGTCCCGCACTTCCTCAACGGCGCCGGGCGGAAGTTCGTGGGTGTGATCCACGCTCCGAACCACGAACGCCCAGCCGGCCAGCCCCATCACCGCCAGCAGGCCCGTGCCCACCAAGGCGAAGCCGAGGAACCGGCCGAGCACGATCTCGGCCGTCCGCACCGGCTTGGTGGTGACGGTCTGGATGGCCTTCGACTTGATGTCGGCCGGCAGGCTGAAGACTGCCAGGATCAGGGTCACCGTACACACCAGCAGGTTGGTGGCGCCGAGCATGAACCCGAGGTACAGCCGGCCGGGATCGACGTTCGTGGGATCGAGAAACCAGCCGGCAAACAGGATCACCACCGCGAATACCGCCAGCACCAGGAGCACGTTGCGGCGCACCGCCTCCTGAATCGACAGTCGCGCGAGAGCCCACACCCGGCCGGGTGAAGTGGCCCGCAGATCGGCCAGCCCCGTGAGCACGCCGCGGTAGACCCGGTCACCCGCCTCGAGCGGACCGGCGACGGCCGCCTGCACGAGCCAGGCGATCAGCCCGATGGCCAGGATCACGATCCCCGCCGTCAGGAGGAACGCGAGCACCGCGGGGCCGATCCAGGCGGCGAACCGGGGGATTTCCTGCTCGAGCACCATCGCGTTCAGCCCCCAGCCTGGCCGGTCGGTGACGACGCGCTCCGGGCCCGGCGGCCAGGCCGGGCCTCGGTATCCCGCACCACCTCGAGGAACAGGTCTTCGAGGGTGGTGGTCGGGTGCCCGACCTCGATCTCACTGGCGCCGTGCCGGGCCAGCACTGCCCGCACCTCCTCGGCGGCCTCCGGGGAGAGGCCCTTGGCCCGGAACTGGGTTACGCCGGTCACGGTCAGCAAATCCTGAACGCGGCCGAGTTCCTTGAGTTCACCCTGATGGAGCACCGCGATCCGATCACACACGTCCTCGACGTCGGCCAGCAGGTGGGAGCACATGATCACCGTCTTACCCCGCTGCTTGAGATCGATGATCAGGTCCTTCATCTCGCGGGTGCCGATCGGATCGAGGCCGCTGGTGGGCTCGTCGAGCAGCACGAGTTCGGGGTCGTTGATCAGCGCCTGAGCCACGCCGATCCGCCGAGTCATGCCCTTGGAATATTCCCGCAGTTGCCGCTTGCGATCACGGGAGAGACCGACCATCTCGATCAGCGCCGCGGCGCGACGGGCTCGCTCTTCGGGGGGCATGCCGAACAGCCGACCGTAGAAGTCGAGCGTCTCCTCGGCGTCGAGAAACTTGTAGAGATACGACTCCTCGGGCAGGTAGCCGATCCGCTCGTTCTTGGCGACGTCGGTGGCCGGCCGGCCGAAGACGAAGGCCTCGCCAGAGGTGGGAAAGATCAGGCCTAGGAGCAGCTTGAGGGTGGTCGTTTTGCCCGAGCCGTTCGGGCCGAGCAACCCGAAAATCTCTCCCCGGCGGATCTCGAGGTCGAGCGGCTTAAGCGCGGCCTTTTTGCTGCGGCCCCAGAAGTCGCGATAGACCTTGGCCAGGTTGCGGGTCTCGATCACCACATCGCTGGCAGCTGCGGAGGGGATCGCTGACATACCGTGGATCTCCGAAACAGGCCTGAGTCCTCACCGAAGCCGAAACGGCACATGCTCCTCACCCGGTTGTATCGCATCCCCGAGGGGCGCGTAGGGGGCACCTCATGCGGCCTGGCGCCGACAACTGCCGCGGTCCCCACGGGTTGACGAGCTTTAAAAAATCAGTAAGCTGGCATCGCCTTGAGACTGCGTCTCAGTGTCGTTTCCGGAGCTCCAGGGCTTTTCCGCATGTTTTTGTGCGTAATCCGTTCCAAGCATCAGCGCGCTGCTTTCTCGTTGGTCGAACTGCTCGTGGTCATTGCGATCATCGCCACCTTGCTGGGGCTGCTGCTCCCCGCCGTCCAGTCGGCCCGCGGCGCGGCGAGGAGGGTCTCGAGCCTGACCAACCTCAAACAGATCGGGTACGGACTGCTCATGTACCACGACGCCCGGCGGCGATTTCCTGCCGGCTTCACCTCCACCGCGACGGGTCCCTGGCCGGGCGGATCCAACGATCCCGTGCCCGAACTCGGGCCCGGCTGGAGTTTCTTTGCAGGCATTCTCCCCTATCTCGACGAGACCGCCACCCACAATCGTATCGATTTCAGCAAGCTGATCACCCACCCCGACAACCAAACCGCGAGGGAAGCGATCGTGCCGGTTTTCGTCGATCCCGGTGACACCGGCCCGAAGCTCATCGACATCAAGGACGGTAGCCTCACAACGATGGCCCGGGCGGCCGTGTGCAGTTACGCCGGGTGCC
This sequence comes from Candidatus Kuenenia stuttgartensis, assembly GCA_945876515.1. Taxonomy (GTDB): domain Bacteria; phylum Planctomycetota; class Planctomycetia; order Pirellulales; family UBA1268; genus QWPN01. The sequence continues at coordinate 6,193 of CAMCPF010000019.1, read as the reverse complement.
TGGGCACGAAATCCTACGAGGAGCAGCCGTTCGACGGAGTCTTTCATCGAAACAGCCGGATTCGGCTCGCCGACATCACCGACGGCACCACCAAGACCATCGCGGTGGGTGAGCGGATGAGCCGTCACACGCAGTCGAGCTGGGCGGGCGTGACCCCGGGCCAGATCATGGTCTACGCACCGGAGTCACCCCGCTACGACGCCGCCAACCCGCGGTTCAACTCCCGGCCCGCCATCACCGCCACGCTCGTGCACGTGCGATCGAGCGCACCGAGCACCCAGGGCAGCCCGGGCGGGTTCATCGGCCCACACGTGGCCGGCACACAGTTTCTCAATCTCGACAGTTCCTGCCGACTGATCAGCGAGGATGTCGCACCGGAAGTCTTCCGCGCCCTGTGCACCCGCGGGGGAGGCGAGGCGATCCCGGCAGATTTCTGACCACGAGTTGGCTGGGGCCGATGGTGGCCTCAGCGGCCGGCCGAGTCGACCGCGGAATCCGCTGCGGGCCGCTCCGTGGCCAGCCGGGTGGCCACCTCGACCGCCTGCCGGGCCGCCCCGAGTTCCGCGGCCGAAAAGACCGGCAGGTCGGGATCGCCCCCCGCCCGGTCGATCACTTCGGCGGCAAGCTGCTCCCAGGTCCGGCCGCTCGCCAGGTGCCAGGCCGCGGCCTGGGCGACCTTCTGCGAAAGGTGGCCGCTGGCGAGGCCGCCGAGGATCAGGGCGACCTTGGGATCCTGCGATACCTTCTCGAAGGCGGCGAGCTTGTAGGGCATGCGGGAAGTGGGCTCCCGCTTGCCGTATTCAAGACACACGGTCGGCACCTTCACCGCCACGGTCGCGCCGGCCGCGACCGCGAACGGCTTGGCGAACGCATCGGGAGCGGTGGTCGCCACCGCAAACAGGCCGCCGGCCGCCGGGACGCCGTCGGCCGTGATCGCCTGGTCCATCGCCAAACGCATCGCCGTCTTGGCGGCGGGCCGATCTCGGAGCCAGGCAGCGACGTGTTCGCCCTCGTCGAGATATAGCTGCTGCAGCCACTGCGGCGCCTCCCACACCATCCACTGCCGGAAGGCGAGCCAGCGGGGGTCGTGCACGCCATACACCTCGCGAGCGACCCAGCAGAAGGGATTCCCACCCTGCGCACCGCCAATGCCCATGCCCTGGTTCTGCATTCCGCCGCCGCCGACGTTTTGCGGCACACCCCCGATACCGCCGGCGCCAAACCCCGCACCCTGCCCACCGCCCATCTGGGCGAGCACCGGCACTCCGGCGAACGCCGCAGGGAGGCGAAGCGTGAGTGGACGGTCACCTCGGTTGGTGACCACTACCTGGGCCGAACGGGAGTCGTTGGCGATGAACTTCACCTCGGCGAGGCCTTCGGCCTCGGCGGCCAGCACGTCACGAACCTCTGCGGCGGCGGAAGAAGTGACTTCCTGCTGGCTCCACGTCCGGGGCGAAAACGCGAGGGTCACCACGAACAAGACGGCCGTCAGAATGCGGGAAGCGATCAGGCGCAACATGGGGGAATACTCCCGAAACGAGATGGACGAACAGGGGCCTGGGTGCGGGTCGGGGGCCAACCCCGTCCGCAGGTCTGCCACTAGTATGGCTTTCAGCCCGGCCCGGGGAAAACAGGGCCGCCTGGGCCGGTAATGCCGATCGCGCGAGCAACCCGAGCAAAGTGGCCGGATAACGCAGGCAACGCCCGGCCGCCTGGGAGTTGATGCTCGGAAAAAGGGCCTACCGCTTGCTGAACTGGGTGCCGCGGCGGGCGCCCCGCAGGCCGTACTTCTTCCGCTCCTTCATCCGCCCATCACGGGTCAGGAGGCCGGAGTGCCGGAGCGGTTCGGCCAGTTCAGCGTCGAGCGCCTTCAGGGCCCGGGCGATGCCCAGCCGGCAGGCACCGGCCTGACCCGCCGGACCGCCACCATCGACGGTGATCGCCACCTTCACGGCCGTCCGCTTGCCCATCTGCTCGAGCGCACCGGCCACGAGATTCCGCTCGTTCACCGAGGGGAAGTAGGCCTCGAGGTCGCGGCCGTTGATCGTCACCTCGCCGTTGCCCAGCCGCATCCGCACGCGAGCGACCGCCGTCTTGCGGCGGCCGGTGGCGATGATCTCGTCTCCACGCCGAACGGCACGGACGGCCTGGGTCGTGCTCGAGGCGGGGGCCGCGGCGGCGGCGGGGGCGGCGGGGGCGGCGGGTTGCGAATCGGTGCTCATGAGTCCCTCTGACTGGTCTCGGCTGGGATGCGGTGCGGTGAAATGCGGGAACGTGTCGGTGGAAGTCGGGCTCAGACGCCCAGTTTGAGCGGCGCGGGTTGCTGGGCCTGATGAGGATGCTCCGGGCCCGCGTAGACCTTGAGCTTGTCGAGCATCACGCGGCCGAGGCGGCTCTTGGGCAGCATCCGCCGGACAGCCTCCTCGATGATCAGTTCCGGGCGACGATCGCGGCGGTGCTCGGCGGTCTCGCTCCGCAGGCCCATGTAACCGGTGTACCAGCGGTAGACCTTCTGCTGCCATTTCTTGCCGCCGAACTCCACCTTTTCGGCATTGATCACCACGACGTGGTCGCCCGTATCAACGTGGGGAGTGTAGGTCGGCCGGTGCTTGCCCATCAGGATCATTGCGATCTCGCTGGCCAGCCGGCCCACCCGGTGATCGGCGGCATCCACCACCCACCACCGTTGCTCGACCTCGCCGGTTTTCGCCATGAACGTCTTCATCGATGTCGGTCCCAACTCGTACGGCTGTTTTCGGAGCGTGCTGCGGGGGCCTGCTGGAGGGTCCTCCGGCCACGAAACGGGCGTGGCGCACGCGAGCCCCGGAGACTACCAATGGAGTGTCTCGCGGGCAAGCGGCAGCGGGAAACAGGCGACATTCCCGCCTCGCCCCAGGCCGTCCCCTTGGCTCAGGTTGCGGCCCCCACGCGTTCCGACCACACTCTGGGGCCGCCGTCCACTCGATTCCAGCCCCATCAAGCCCTGGGAAGCCTCCCCGCCTCATGAAGGTCGCAGTCCTCAAGGAAACGTTTCCGGGCGAGCGCCGCGTGGCCGTCGTGCCCGCCGCCGTCCCGGCCCTGAAGAAGGCGGGGCTCGAAGTCGCGGTCGAGTCCGGAGCGGGCGCCGCGGCGGGCTTCCCCGACGATGCCTACCGCTCAGCCGGTGCGACGATCGTCTCCCGCGACGAGGCCTTTACGGCCGACTGCCTGCTCACCGTCCGCACCTGCGGCGCCTGCGGCGACGGCTGGTGCCACGACCGCGACCGGCTCCGCCGCGGGGTGATCGTGGTGGGACTGTGCGACCCGCTCTCCGCTCCCGAGGCCTGTCGCGAGGCGGCCGACAAGGGGGCTACCGTCTTCTCGCTCGAGCTCGTGCCCCGGATCACCCGGGCGCAGAGCATGGACGTGCTCTCCAGCCAGGCCAACATCGCCGGCTACCGAGCCGTGCTCGTGGCCGCCACCCACCTGCCCCGAATCCTGCCGATGATGACCACGGCCGCCGGCACGATCACGCCCGCCAAGGCGCTCGTGCTCGGGGCCGGCGTGGCGGGGTTGCAGGCGATCGCCACCGCCAAGCGGCTCGGCGCGCAGGTGAGCGCCTATGACGTCCGCCCGGCGGTCAAGGAGCAGGTGCAGAGCCTCGGCGCCAAGTTCGTCGAACTGCCGCTCGAAACCGGCGCGAGCGAGACGGCCGGCGGCTACGCCAAGGCGATGGGCGAGGAGTTTTACGCCAAGCAGCGGGAGCTGCTCGGCAAGGTCGTGGCCGAGAGCGACCTCGTGATCTGCACGGCCCTGATCCCGGGCCAGAAGGCCCCCGTGCTCGTCACGGCCGAGATGGTCCGCCGAATGAAGCCCGGCAGCGTGATCGTCGACATGGCGGCCGAGCGGGGCGGCAACTGCGAGGGCTCGCAGCCCGACGAGACGGTCGTGGTGGACGGCGTCACGATCGTCGGCCCCACGAACCTGGCGGCCGACGTGGCGGGCCATACCAGCCAGCTCTACGCCAAGAACATCGCCACCTTCCTCGCCCACCTGGTGAAGTGCGGCCTGCCCGCCACGCTGGCCGCCGACGATGAGATCGTCCGCGACACGCTCGTGGCCACCGGTGGCCAGGTCGTGCATCCCAAGATCCGGGAGAAGCTCGGCCTCGAGCCCCTCGCGGCCTCCGCCCCCGCCTCCTGAGTCAAGCCCCGCCGGCCCTCGCACGGATCGCCCCATGACCACTCCCCTGCTGATCGCCCTGCTCGCCGATGCCGCGGCCGCCCCGGAAGACGCGGCGGCCAAGTTCATCCGTCTGCTGACGGTCTTCCTGCTCGCGATGTGGGTGGGCTTCGAGGTGATCACCAAGGTGCCCCAGCGGCTCCACACGCCGCTCACCAGCGGCTCCAACGCGATCTCCGGAATCACGGCCGTGGGGGCCATCGCGGTGGCAGCCGCCGTGGCGACGGCCGGCTACCGGTTTGGCAACTTCCTCGGCCTCTTGGCCGTGGTGCTGGCGATGGTGAACGTGGCGGGGGGCTTCGTGGTCACCCATCGGATGCTCGAGATGTTCCAACCGAAGAAGAAGTAGCCCGAGATGTCGAGCCAAGCCTGGATCAACCTCGCGTACCTCGCGGCCTCGATGCTGTTCATCGTGGCCTTCAAGCTCATGACCGGCCCGCGCACGGCCGTGAAGGGCAACTACCTGGGCGCCGTCGGGATGGCGATCGCGATCGTCGCCGCCTGCTTCGAGAAGCCGGTGCTCGAGTCCGTCGCCGAGCGGGGCGCCTGGCCGCTCGTGCTCGTGGGCGTTGCGGCCGCGATCGGGGCGGCGGTTGGCGCGGTGATGGCGCTCAAGTATCCGATGACCGGGATGCCGCAGATGGTGGCGCTCCTCAACGGCTTCGGCGGGGCGGCCTCCACCGTCGTGGCCGGGGCAGAGCTGTGGAACGCGTCGGCCACGGCCAGGGCGGCTGAAACCCCGTTGCCCCCGTGGACGCAGTTCGCGATCGCCACCGCGCTCACGGGCTTGATCGGCGCGGTCACCTTCTGGGGCAGCCTCGTGGCCTTCGGCAAACTCGAGGAGTTGCCGCAGTTCAAGAAGCCCTGGACCGACCCCAACCGCCACTGGATCAACCTCGGACTGGCCGCGGCCACGCTGCTCGTCGGCTGGGGCGTCTGTGCCTATCCCTCGTCGAACCTGCTCTTCGGGCTGCTTGTGATCGTGGGCAGCGGGCTGGGCATCACGCTCACGCTGCCGATCGGCGGGGCCGACATGCCGGTCGTGATCTGCCTTCTGAACAGCTACTCGGGCCTGGCCGCCGCCGCGGCGGGCTTCGTGATCGACAACTCGGTGCTCGTGATCGCCGGTTCGCTCGTGGGCGCCTCGGGGCTGATCCTGACGGCGATCATGTGCAAGGCGATGAACCGCTCGCTGGTGGGCGTCTTGTTCGGCGGTCTGGGTACGACGGCGGTCGTCAGCGGCGACGACGTCTACGCCGGCAAGATCAAGAGCGCCGGCCCCGAGGAGATCGCGATGGTGCTCGAGGGGGCCGACCGCGTGGTGATCGTGCCGGGCTACGGGCTCGCCGTGGCCCAGGCCCAGCACGCCGTCCGCGAACTGGCCGACGCCCTCGAGAAGCAGGGCAAGACGGTCGAGTATGCGATCCACCCCGTGGCCGGCCGGATGCCTGGACACATGAACGTGCTCCTGGCCGAGGCCGACATCGCCTATGAAAAGCTCCGCGAGATGGACGACATCAATCCCACCTTCCCGGAGACCGACGTGGCGATCGTGATCGGGGCCAACGACGTGGTGAACCCGGCGGCTCGCAACGATCCCACGAGCCCGATCGCGGGGATGCCGATCCTCGACGTCGACAAGGCCCGCACGGTGGTGGTGGTGAAGCGGTCGCTCTCCCCCGGCTTCGCCGGCATTCCCAATCCGCTGTTCGCCGCCGACAACACGCTGATGTATTTCGCGGACGGCAAGAAGGCCATTCTGGATCTCACGACGGCCCTTCAGAAGAGCTGAAGGACCGTCGTCGTCGCGGCGCCGGCCATCCTTGGCCCGGCTTGCTCCGCCCGGCGATGGCAAAGCCAAGGTTTGCCATGCCGGGCAAGGGCCGCCTTCCTGGCGGCCGATCTCACGACGGCCGTTCAGAAGAACTGACGGGCCTCGAGCGGGAAAACAGCCGATTTCGCCCCTCCAACA
>CAMCPF010000018.1 GCA_945876515.1 Candidatus Kuenenia stuttgartensis | reverse complement strand
TCTCGCTCGTCGCAATCAAGACCACGAACGACTCGGTCGTACTGCGCGAAGACTCGGGCTACTCGATCAGCCAGATCACCACGGTCGACGAGGCCCGCGACACCAAGCAGACTGTCACGACCACCGGGATCGACGCGGGTACGGGCACGGTCCGGCTGGTGACGATCTCGGCCGGCACGGCCTCGACCGTCGGCCAGGGCCGGGCGATCCTCGCCGGCGGCCTCGGGCTCGAGGGGGCCGGCAGCGACTGGAATCTGGCACTCGCGACCAACGACATCGCCACGCTCGCCGCCGACTCGGGGTCGGTCGTGTTCCGCGACGTGGATGACTTGACCATCGGCACGGTGGCTGCAGTCACGCCGCGATCCGAGCTCTCGGGCATCACCGTCGAGCGGACGCTCACCGTCACCGCCGGCACGACGCTGGCCATCACGGCTGCCGGCGACATTATCTCGGGCGTGACGGGGGGCACTGCGGCGACCCTCTCGGCCCCGTCCGGCATCTCGACAGCGGGCGACGTGGTGACCGAGGGTGGCGACGTCGACTTCAACCATGCCACCACGCTCACCGGCGACGTCGTCCTCGATCTCGAGGACGGACCGACCCGGGGTGTGGTGACCTTCGCCGACGCGGTGGACGGCACGACCGCGGGGCAGGAGTCGCTCACGATCGCGGCCGACCTCGACGCCGCGGGGTCGATCGGCTCGGCCGTGGCGCTCCAAAGCCTGTCGGTCACGGGCGACTCGACCCTCGCAGCCGGCATCACGCTGCGGACGACCGGCAACCAGACGTATTCCGGAGCCGCCACGAGCACGGGCACGCTCACGATCCAGGCGGGCAAAGGCAGCCAGGTCGACTTCCTCGCTGCTGTGACGCTCGGGGGCCTGATCACGGCCACCGGCGACACCGCGGCCTACAACGTCGCCTTCACGGGATCGCCCGTCTCGATCACGAATGCCGTCGGCTTTGCCAACACCGGCACGGTGACGCTTGGCGATGCCGCGACCGACTCGATCACGTTCGCCGGCGGTGTCACGAGCACGGCCCCCTTGGTCACGGAGCTCGCCGGCACCATCGCCACGACCGACGCCGCGGCGACCTTCGGCGCCGTTTCGCTTCTCACCGACGTGACGGTGGCGACGGGTGCGGGAGCCCTCACGTTCGCCGGTACCGTGGACGGTGCTCACGCGCTGTCGGCCGACTCGAGCGGCCTGACGACGTTCGGCGCGGCCGTGGGGAACACGACCCCGCTGGTGGCCCTGGTCACCGACGCGGGCGGTACGACCAGGATTTCCGGCGGCAGCATCACGACGGCAGCGCCCGTGGTGGTCGTCGGTGGCGAGGTTACCGCGCTGGTGGCCTCGGGCCAGTTCTACAACGACGCGGTGACGCTCGGTGCCGATGCCACCCTCACCGCCGGTGCCGTCGGCGAGATCGCGTTCGCCGCCACTGTCGATGGGGCCTATGGGCTCGTGGTCAACACCGGCGGCTCGACGACGTTCAACGCCGCCGTCGGTGGCACGACTCCGCTGGCCAGCCTCGCCACCGATTCGGGCGGCACGACCTTCGTGATGGGTTTGCTGGTGAAGACCACCGGCAACCAGTCGTACGCCGATCGTGTGGCGTTTGACGACTCAGTGCCGGCGCCGACCTCGGCTGGGCTGAATCTGTTGGACATGGACGCCTTCGACCTCGAGGTGCTCCTGCCGGAGGAAGACGCCGAGGCGGCCGATCTGGATTCCTCGGCGTCGCTGCCTCCTTCGACCCGGCTCGAGGGGGCTGCCGTGTCGCTGCTCGAAGGCCTCGACGGCGGCGGCCAGCAACTTCTGATCGCGGGCAACGCGGTGTTTGGCGACCAGCCGGGCTCGCCGATTGACGAAGATCTGCTGGTCGATCCTGTCGCCGGACTGACGTCGCTTTTGGTCACGGGCACGGCGACCGTCAACTCCACGACGGTCGAGACGACGGCGCTCCAGACCTACCAGGGGGCGGTGACGCTCGGCAGCGACGTCTTCTTCGGTGGCGGCGGACACCGCTTTGATTCGACGATCACCGGCCCCGGCCGCACGCTCCTGATGATTGCCAGCAGCGATGGCATCACCTTGGGAGGCGACGTCGGCACGGCGGCTGCGCCGCTCGGGCCGATTGCGGGCTTGACGTTCGTCGGCACCATTCTTGTCAACGCCGCCGTCTACTCGACGGGGCCGGTGACGTTCGTCTCGGTCTTCGGATCGATCGACGGCGGGCCGGCCAACGCGATCTATGTGCCGGCTGGCGATCTCTCCCTCGCTGGCCTGGGTGGCGTGGGCGCGACGAATCCGATCGCCGTCGAGGCGGCGACCGTGGCGGCGATCTCGACCGTGGGTGATATCCGCCTGCGGGGCATCGGCGACCTCGTCGTCGGCGACGATGGCATCATGACGGACGGCACACTCTCGCTCGACGCCAGTGGCCAGATCCGGGTGCCCGGCGGCCGTATGCTCCGGGGCGAAGACGGCGTCACGGCGACCAAGCCGATCCGCTGGGGGCTCGTGGGCACGGCCGACTCCGGCACGGGTTCGCTCCGCGACGTGATCGGGCAGGCCAATGCCACGGGTGTCGCGGGCATCGTCGAGTTCGGCAACGCCCCGGCGACGTTCGTGCTCAGCTCGCAACTCCCCGACGTCACCACGAGCCTCGTGATCGACGGCGGCAATCAGGTGACGATCGCGGGCAACAACCGGGTCGCCAACGGGATCACCTTCGCGCCGGGTTCGACCGGCAGCCAGTTGAAGAACGTGACACTCCAGGGCTTCCGCAACTTCGGCATCCGGCTCGACCGTTCACCGGGCGTCGTGGTCGATGGCGTGCGCGTGACGAGCCTCAACACGGCCCAGTCGATGGGCCTTTATGCGACCGGCGACCTGACGGGCACGACGATCGAGGGCAGCCGGTTCTCCGGCGGGATCCGTGGGGCGCTGCTGGTAAACGCCCGCAACCTCGCCTTCGGACAGATCGGCCGCGGCAACACGCTCATCGGCAACCGTTCGGTGCCCGGCTCGAGATTCGCGGGCACCGGCATCCGCGCCCAGGGCGACAGCACGGGCACGGTCGTGCAGGGCAACACCTTCACCCAGAACCACTACGGGTTTGCGTTCTTGAACGCCCGGAATTTGCGGCTGGCGAACAACGTCTTCACCCGCAACACGATCGCGGCGATCTTCGTCGAGGGCAACAACCAGGGCAGTGTCGCGGTGGGCAACACCTTCGGCACCGGCGGGCAACGGAACTCCAAGACGTTTCAGCGGGTCCGTGGCGCACAGGGCGTCTGACAGGGGGGCTCGCCGCCTGCGGGTGGGCCGGTGCCGGTCAGGCCGCCCGCCGTCCGAGCGCCTCGGCGGGCGTGGCTGCAAACCGGCAGCCGAGGCCGGCCAGCCAGGTCTCGTGCATCGAGCGGTTCTTGTGGTAGTCGTTGGCCACGAGAGTCACCTCCCGGCCGGCGTGCAGGCCCGCCACCGCGAAGTGCAGCCGATCGGTCACGATTCGCCGGTGGCGAGCCGCGAAGGCGAGGTAGTCGAAGGGGTCGTGACACAGCCGCACCGGATCACGCACGAAGAGGGGTTTGCGGCCACCCCGCTCCTGATCGCGGCGGAGGTAGAGGCCGAGGTCGCGATCGGGCCGCCGCGGCTCGGCCATAGCCAGGCCGAGGGCGAGGTCGGGTGCGAGGATGCCGTCGGGCCGCAGCGCCAGGCTGCCCCGCTCGCGGACGAAGACCTGGGCGAAGGGCCGATCCTCGTGGCCGGTGAACGACTGCGGCAGGATGACCACCGGCACGCCCGTCGCGAGCGCCTGGGTGCGGAGCGCGTGATTGCCCGGGTACCGCCCGCCCATGTTGCCGCCTCCACCGAAGGCGAGCACGTCCAGGCCCTCGCCGGCGCGGGGCTCCGCAGGTGAGACCAGCCGCCAGTGGATCCCGTACTCGGCGAACAGTTGGACCATCGCGACCTCGATCAGCCTGTCGCCCACGTTGCCCTCCGGTCGGACATACCCCACCCGCCGGCCGAGGAGCGGCTCGCAGACATGGGCAAAGGCGGCCGGCGTGAGCAGGTGGTGGCTGAGGCTACTGCCTTTGGGGTCGCCGGCCTTTGTCCGCCCGCATCGAAGCGACAGTCTCATGGCTTAGGCAGCCTGACGCATGGGCGGCCACACGAACCTGCTCAGCGGCACAATGGTCGGCGCAGTCGCCGGCTTCACCAGGCCGTCCTCGCAGAAGGTGGGTCGGTGGCCGAGCGACTCGAAGTAGGCGAGGTTTGCCGTGCCCTCGTTGTTGCGGGCGAAGCTCGGAGCGGGCGGATGCCAGAGGTGCACGGGTGCCGTCTCGAGGAGAATCGACCAGGCTCGCAGGCCCAGCCGCTCGAGCCGCACTTGCAGGTCGCGATCCTCGAGGCCCCAGCCCACGAACTGCTCGTCGAAGCCGTTCACCCGCTCGTAGTCGCTCCGCCAGACGCCGATGTTGTTGCCCGAGAGGCGGGGCCGAAGCGGGGTGCCGGCGATCTCGTAGAGTTTTGCGCGGAGCCCCTTGAGACCGAGTCGCACGCGTTCACCCCTCGGCAGCCGGGCGGGGAATCGGCCCTCCCGGAGCGAGTCGGCGTCGACGCGGGCGCTGGCGGCCTCGTCGAGCCGCAGGCAGTCGCCCGCCACGATTCGGCCCGGCTGGCGCACGGCCAGGTGGATGCGGAGGTGGTCGGGGGGCAGGATGCAGTCGCCGTCGGTGAACAACAGGTAGGGGGCGCTCGAGGTGGCCACTCCCTCGTTGCGGCAGCGGGCGAGGCGGAAGCGGTCGTGCCGGTGGGTGGTGAAGGTGAGCGGGAACGGCGCGCAGCGGGCCGCGTCGGCAAGCACCCGCAGCGTCTCGTCGCGCGAGCCGTCGTCGGTGACCACGACCTCGAACAGCCCCTCCACGCCCCGTTGGGCCTCGAGCGAAGCCAGGCACCTGATCCGGGGCCCCGGTCGCTCGAAGGTCGACACGATGACTGCGATTTCCACGGTTGACCCCCGCCTCCTGCTGCCGTCGGTGGCCGACGAGATGCTCGCCGCGCTCGGCCGCAGGCAGGGAAATCGTCTCGCCATGGTCACGGTTGTGACGAAAGCCCTCGTCGTGCCTGTCGGGAAAGCTGCGCAGGCTGGAGAAGCCGCCTCAGGAGGGAGGCAGGGGGTTGGTGAGCACGTCGGCCGGCGACCAACCCGCGTCGCGGAGGTCGCGGATCGCGAGGCCACCGGTGCGTTTGGCGAGCCGCCGGCCGCTCGTGTCGCAGACGAGCGGTGTGTGGGCGAAGGCGGGGGGCGTCCAGCCGAGGGCCTCGTAGAGGAGCAACTGGCGGGCGGTGCTTGTGAGCAAATCGGCCCCGCGGACCACCTCCTCGATCGCCATGGCATGGTCGTCGGCCACCACGGCCAACTCGTAGGCGGCCAGATCGTCCCGCCGCCAGACGACGAAGTCGCCAAAGTCGAGGCCCGCCGTGCGGCGGACGCTGCCGCAGAGCCCGTCGTGAAACTCGATCACCCGGCCGTCGGGCACGCGAAACCGCCAGGGCACGCCCCCCGGCTCGCCGGCCCGCTCCCGCCGGGCGGGCCGCAGGGCCGGCGGAAAGATCGGCTCGCCCTCGTGCGGCGCGGTGGCGGCCGCCTCGACGTCGCGGCGGGAGTGGGGGCTCGGGTAGATCAGGCCCGTGGCCTCGAGCCGCCGCCAGATCTCGAGATACCAGGCCGCCCGAGCGCTCTGCACGTAGGGGGCGTGGGGGCCGCCCACATCCGGCCCTTCCGTCCACTCCAGGCCCAGCCAGCGGAGGTCGTCGAGCGCCGCCGCCGCGTATTCCGGGCGGCAGCGGGGCCCGTCGAGATCCTCAATCCGCATCACGAGCCCGGCCGTGCCGGCCCGCTCCGCGGCCACTGCGAAGGTGCGGGCATGGCCTACATGCAAGAGGCCGGTGGGCGTCGGGGCAAGGCGTCCGCGGCCGGATTGGCTGGCTGGAGCGGGCAATTGCGTCACACCAGCCACCACTCGCCGGTGGCCAGCACATACGCGCCGAGCGCGAGGTTGGTGGCGGCGTGGCAGAGGATGCAGTCGATCGGCTTGCGGGTGGCGGCGGCCACGCCGCTGACGATCGCGAACCAGCCCACTGCGGCGATCGCCTCGCCGGGATGCGTGGCCACCGCATACACCATGCAGGCGGTGGCGGAGGCGGCCGTGAGCAGCCCGAAGGGCACCTGCCAAAACTCCTCCTCGATCACGTACCGCATCAGAAACCCGCGCACGAAGAGCTCCTCGATGATCGGCACCACCACCACCAGCCCCAGCCCGCGCACGGCCAGGAAGGCCCATGCCCAGGGCGAGTCGGGCCCGAGGTGCTCGGCCAGGAACGGGTTGTAGCCGGCCCGCTCGCCGGCCCCGAAGGTCCAGCCGGACCGCTGCTGCAGCGTGGCGAGCACCACCCAGGGCACCACGAGCGCGAGGCCCAGCAGCGGCGGCCACCATGTGGGCCGGCCCAGCCAGGCGCTGGCATGAAGCCACACGCTCCCAAGCAACGCGACGGTGGCCGCGAGCCGGATGGCATAGACAACGGGATACGCGGCGGAGCCGATCCCCAGCAGGCCGGCGAGCCCACCGCCGGAGGGCGTGGGCTCGAGGAGTCCGGCTCCGAGGAACAGCACGAACGGCGCCACGCAGGTCAGCCAGGGGTCGGAAGGACCGTGGTTGGTGGTGTCGGTGGGCGGGCTGGCGGGCATCATTCCCCCGTCGAAAATCGGCCGTCTGTCGCGTTTTTCCCGGGCTGAGTATATTCCAGCGGCCTGCCGGACCATCGTCCCCCCGCCTGGCGGTGCCCTCCCGGGCTCCTGGTTCGTTTCCTCTCTGGTCAATCTGCATTCCATGGATCTCACCAAGCTTCGCAACATGGGCATCTCGGCCCACATCGACTCCGGCAAGACCACCCTTTCGGAGCGGATCCTGTATTACGCAGGCCGCATCCACCGGATCCAGGAAGTCAAGGGCGACGGCGACGGCGCGACCATGGACTACATGGACCTCGAGCGGGAGCGCGGGATCACGATCACCTCCGCGGCCACGAGCGTCCGCTGGGGCGACTGCGACATCAACCTGATCGACACCCCGGGCCACGTCGACTTCACCGTCGAGGTGGAGCGGAGTCTTCGCGTGCTCGACGGCGCGATCCTCGTGCTCTGCAGCGTGGGCGGCGTGCAGAGCCAGTCGATGACGGTCGATCGGCAGATGCAGCGATACAAGGTGCCGCGGTTGGCCTTCGTCAACAAGATGGACCGCACCGGCGCCAACTTCGACCGCGTCGTTGGCCAGCTCAAGGACAAGCTCGGCTGCCACGCGATCCGGATGCAGATCCCGATCGGTAAGGAAGACAAACTCCAGGGCGTGATCGACCTCGTGAAGATGAAGGCGGTCTACTTCGACGGCGACAACGGCGAGACCGTGCGGGTCGAGGAGATCCCCGCCGAGCTCGAGGCCGCGGCCAAGGAGGCCCGTCACGCGATGCTCGAGGATCTCGCGATGTATTCCGACTCGCTGATGGAGAAGCTCCTCTCCGAGGAGGTGCCGAGCGAGGACGAGATCCACGCCGTGGTGAAGGCGGCGGTGCATTCCCAGAGCATCACCCCCGTGTTCTGCGGCAGCGCCTACAAGAACAAGGGCGTGCAGACGCTGCTTGACGCGGTGGTCCGCTACCTGCCCAACCCGCTCGAGCGGAAGGTGATCGCCAAGCAGTGGGACAAGCCCGATCAGACCTTCGACCTCTCGGCCGATCCCGCCAAGCCGTTCGTGGGCATGGCTTTCAAGATCGTCGATGATCCGTACGGTCAGCTCACGTTCATGCGGATCTATCAGGGCACGGTGACGAAGGGGGAGACCTACATCAACCAGCGCACCAGCCAGAAGCAGCGGTTCAGCCGGATCGTGCGGATGCACGCCGACAAGCGGGAGGAGATCGAGTCGGCCGAGGCCGGCGACATCGTGGCCGTGATGGGCGTGGATGCCGCCTCCGGCGACACTTACGCCGCCGAGTCCAAGTATTGCTCGCTGGAAAACATGTTCGTGCCCGAGCCCGTCATCAAGATGGCGATAACCCCCTCGAAGCGCGAGGGGCTCGACAAGCTGGGCAAGGCACTGCAGCGGTTTACCCGCGAGGATCCCACCTTCCGCGTGGCCACCGACGACGAGACGGGCGAGACGGTGATCGCCGGCATGGGCGAGCTCCATCTCGACATCTACGTCGAGCGGATCCGCCGAGAGTTCAAGGTGGATGTGGAAGTGGGTGCCCCCAAGGTCAGCTACCGCGAGGCTCCCACCAAGGGCACCGCCTACGACTACAAGCACAAGAAGCAGACGGGCGGCTCGGGCCAGTATGCCCACATCATCGGCCACCTCGAGCCGCTGCCGGAGGAGTCAACGGAGAACTTCATCTTCGAGGATGCCGTCGTGGGCGGCCGCGTGCCCCGCGAATACATCCCGTCGGTCGAGAAGGGCTTCCGGGCGGTGCTCGGCAAGGGCCCGATCGCCGGCTTTCCGATCGTGGGTGTGAAGGCCACGCTCGAAGACGGCTCCTACCACGACGTGGACTCGTCCGACATGGCCTTCCAGACCTGTGCCCGGGCTGGGTTCCGCGAGGCGTTCCTGGCCACCAAGCCGGTGCTGCTCGAGCCGATCATGAAGATGGAGGTGGAGGTGCCTGCTGACTTCCAGGGGCCGGTGACGGGCGAGCTCAACAAGCGGCGGGGCTTGATCGTCTCGACCGAGACGGTGGGCAACACCTCCACGATCATCGCGGAGGTGCCGCTGGCGGAAACCTTCGGCTACTCGACCGACCTGCGGAGCATGACGCAGGGGCAGGGGGTCTTCACGATGGAGTTCTCGAAATATCGGCCCACGCCGGGGAACATCCAGAAGGAGATCGTCGAGGAGCGGAAGAAGCAGGAGCTCGCCGCCGCAAAGTAGCGGAGGGCGGCCGACCGGATTCAGCCTGCGGCCCGGTTACAATGCCGGGATGGTTCGGCCTTTGCTGCTCGCCGCGATCGTTGTCGCCTGGGCCTCCGCCGCGGGGGGAGGGGATGCCGCCGTGGCCGAGCCTGCGGCGGAGTTGGGCCGTCCGGTGATGACGTCGCAGCCGGTCGCCGGTCGCGAGAGTCCGCCGTCGTCCCGGGCGCTCGTGGATGCCCGGCTGGAGCTGCAGCGGCGCTACCGGGAGCCGCTCTTCCGGGCCGACACGGCCGCCGGGGCAAATCGAGCGGCCGACCTCTTCCTCGAAGCGGGCGCCGCGGAGCCCGACCGGGCGCTCAAGTGGCTCCTGCTGGCGGAGGCCCGGCGTCTGGGAGCTGCGTCCGGAAACGCTGCGGTGATTCACCGAGCGGTTTCGCTGGCCTCGGCCACCTACGAGTTTGACGAGCTCGACCTCGAATACCGCGCGCTGGCGGAGATTCCGCTGCGGGGCCTGTCGCCCGACCGGGCGGCCGGCGTGGCGGAGGCGGCCGAGGGCGTGGCCGGGAGGGCCGAGGTCGATGGCCGGATCGGGCTCGCGCTCGAGGCCCAGGATCTCGCGATCCGCGGCTGGCAGCGGGCTGGAGCGATCGAGGCCTGCCGGCGGGCCATGGCGAGACACGCCGAACTCACCGCCGCATCGCAGCGGCAACGTCCCACGCCGTAGCGCGAGCCCGTGACTGCTACCGCTGCGGGTAGTAGTGCGAGTAGTTCATGTAGGTCGAGGCATGGCCCGTGGGGCGGATCGTCTCGTTCAGCTGCCGGGCCTGTGACGACTGCTGGATCTGCTGCACCTGCCCCTGGACGCGGCCGAGTTGGCGCCGCTGGGAGAGCATCTCGATCTGCTGCTGCTGCTGCTGAATCTGAGGCTGAACGAGGGTCTGGTAGACGTTCTGGTTTTGCAGCGGGTTCATGCCCTGCTGCTGAATCTGCAGGTAGGGGCTCACGGTGGGCCGCCGGTAGATGTCCTGAAACGGCTTCGAGCCCGGCCCCTGGGCCTCGGCGGTGGCAGCGAGGCCGGCGACCAGCAGGGCTGCCGCGGCGATCCGTACGGCCGTGGCCTGTCGCGGGTGGGTGCTGATGGCGGGCATGGTGCTGCTCCTTCGGTTCGTCAGTTTGATTGTATCAGGCAGGCAAGGTCACCGGCCCGGGGATCAGAAGTTGGGGTTGAAGCCGAAGGGGAACCGGTTGAACTGTTGCACGGTGCTCGAGCCGAGCAGGGCGAAGCCGAAGATCCGCTCGAAGGGGGCCGTGAGCTTGCCCACGATGCTGTCGAAGGCGATCCACTGATCTTGGGCGATGAACACCCGGTCGCCTGGGAGCACCTGGTAGTTGGTGGCGGTCGAGGCTCCCTTCATAATGGCCTCGAGGTCCACCGGCAGGATCTGGTCGCAGCCCACGCCCGAGGGGGCGGGCCGGGCGATCCAGATGTCTTTGCTGGAGAGCCGGGAGAGCCCGTTGATCTGGGAGATCGCGTCGAGCACCGTCTCGTTGCCCGTGACCGGGAACCGGGCCACGTTGTCGCCGTAGCCGGCCCCCTCCGTGATCACGTAGTAGACCTTCGAGTTGTAGGAAAACACGTCCACGCTCACGAGCGGGGCGTCGAGGTAGTCGGAGAGGTGCTTCTCGATGGCCGTCTTGGCCTCGGCGAGCGTCATGCCCGTCACGAACACGGTGCCGTAGGTGCCGAGGTTGATCGTGCCGTCGGGGCCCACGAGGTGCTCGCCGGCGATCTGCTGCTGGCCGGCGGCCTGGGCGAGGGTGAGGGAGACTTGCGGGTCGCGGAGCACCCGCTTCAAGTGCCGGAAGACGGAGTCCTGCGCCTCCTCGAGCGACTGGCCGCCCACCATCACCTTGCCGTAGGAGGGGCCGAGGTCGAGCATTCCGCCCGGCTCCACCACGTACAGGCCGTTGATGGGCTGCTCGAGGAGCGTTCCCTCCACGATCACCTGCAGGGTGTCGAATGACTGGATGCGGAAGGGCGGCTTGGGCACCACCCGCAGGGCGTCGATCAGGAGGATGTCCGGCGGCTCGATCACGTAGGGGGGCAGCGTCACCTTCGCCAGTTCCTTGGCCGGCATCCGGGCCGGGTCGGTCGGCGGACACTGCGCGTCGAGCATCACCTGCTGCTTGGTGTTGTTTTGGGGCCTGCCAAATGTCTGGCAGCCTGTAGCGGTGGCCAGGGCGGCCGCGAGGCCGAGCAATAGGGCGATCCGGCCGTGGCCCGCCAGTAGCCGGCCCCGGCTCCGGTCGCTCCCGCTCGTCGAGTGGTCACCGCTGGTCATGGCCTGCTCCTTGCAACCGATACAGTCGCTGCGATCGGAATCATCGGCCCGATCGACCGGCAGACTTTGCCCTTCTTTCCGGTCGGGAAACGGGGCGGTTGCGAGAATCCAGTGAGGCTTTGCCGACGCGGGAGATTTCCGCCCCAAACGGGCGTAAACTGGAAGAGTCTGGGTTTTCCTTGCGGTTTTGGGGTGGCCGGAGTGCCACCCACGAGAACGGAGTCTGCGCGGGCTTTCCCTTCGACAAGGGAATCGCCCAAGCGGGGCAGTTTCCCTGGTTTCACGACGAACCGATCTGCCATGCCTATCCTCCCCAAGCAACGGGACGTCTTTCCGGATGGCCTGCTCGAGGCCGAGGTCGGCGACCTCGCCGGTGGCGTCGCGGCCACGGCAGACGCCCACTGGGTGGCCTTCTACACGCTCGCCCGTCGCGAGAAGGACCTCATGCGGAAGCTCGAGGCGGCAGCCGTTCCCTTCTACGCTCCGCTCGTGCGTCGCCGGCTCCATACCGCAGGCGGTCGCGTCCGCCATTCGTTCGTCCCGCTCTTCCCAGGCTACGTATTTGCCCCCGTCGATGACGAGCAGCGGCGGGCGGCCCTTGCCACGAATACGGTGGCCCGCTGGCTTTCCATCCCTGACGAGCGAATGCTTGTCACCGACCTCCGGGCGATCAAGCGGCTCATCGACTCCGAGCATCCGCTCACGCCCGAGGCGCGGCTCGAGCCGGGGCAGTTGGTGCGGGTGAAGAGCGGGCCGTTGCGGGGCGTCGAGGGAATGGTGGTGAAGCGGCGGGGTGAACAACGCCTGGTGGTGGCCGTACGGTTCCTGAACCAGGGCGCCTCGATCGAGTTGGAAGACGTGGACTTGGAGCGGCTCTGAACGCATGGAGCGAACAGGCATGAATCTTTCCCTTCCCGCGCGCCGGCCGAGCTTCCGCCGGTTCAGCAGACGTGCGGCTGCGCTGCTGGCCGTGCATGCGGTTGTGTTCGCGGCGGCCTACTTCGTCGCCTTCTTCACCCGCAACGACTTCTCGTTCGAGGGAAACTGGGTGGAGCAGTATGCGGCGACGGTGGCCGCGGTGGTGCTCGTGAAGCTCGTCATCTTTTACGCGCTCGGGCTGTGCCACGTCTCGTGGGGCCGGGTGGCGTTCGGCGACCTCACCAACCTGCTCTGGGCCGCCACGCTGGCGATGCTGGTCTTCGCCACCGCTGACAGCCTGCTGTTGTCGACCGGACGCGTCCCGTGGATTCCGCGGGTGCGCCGGAGCATCATCCTGCTCGATTGGGCGGCCACGATCCTGCTCCTGGGTGGGATCCGGACCGTCTGGCGGAGCGTGCGGGAGGAGCTGCGGCCGCTCTTCGCGCGGGTTCCGGCCCGCACGGCCCTGATCGTCGGCGCCAATCAGGCTGGCGAGATGATCGCTCGGGGGCTGCAGGCCACGTCTTCGAAGCCCTACTACGTGGTCGGTTTTCTCGACGACGACCCGAGTCTTTGCCACACGCGGGTGGGCGGGCTCGAGGTGTTCGGCGATGTCGAAGACGCCCGGGCCGTGATCGCTCGCCGCGGCGTCGACGAGGTGATCGTGCAGTCGGGCTCGCTCTCGGGCCGGCGGTTTCGCGCCCTGCTCGACGACTGCACGGAAACCGGCGCTGAGGTGAAGGTGCTGCCCGGCATCGACGCGCTCCTCAGCGGCCAGAAGGCGCTCTCCCACGTCCAACTCCGTCCAGTGGAGATCAAGGACCTGCTCCGCCGCGAGCCCGTGCAGCTCGACGACTCAGCGATCCGCCGGCTGATCGCCGGCCGGGTGGTGATGGTGACCGGCGCCGGCGGGTCGATCGGGTCAGAGATCTGCCGCCAAGTGATCCGGTATGCGCCGCTCAAGCTCCTGCTCGTGGAGCGGGCCGAGAACTCGCTGTTCATGGTGCAGCAGGAGTTTTCGGGGCTGCAGCCCGCACCCGACTTCGAGCCGCTGATCGCCGACATCACCGATGAAGTGCGGATGGACCAGATCATGCGGCTCCACCGCCCCGAGGTGGTGTTTCACGCGGCGGCCCACAAGCACGTGCCGATGATGGAGTGGAACCCGGCCGAGGCGATCAAAAACAACGTCTTCGGCACGCGGATGCTGGCCCGCCTGGCCGACCAGCACGGGGTGCGCGAGTTTGTCTCGATCTCGACCGACAAGGCCGTCAATCCGACGAGCGTGATGGGCTGCTCCAAGCTGCTGGCCGAGCGGTATGTGCAGGCGCTCTCGCAGCAGTCGGAGACGAAGTTCATCGTCGTGCGGTTCGGCAACGTGCTCGCCAGCAACGGCAGCGTGGTGCCGATCTTCCAGGATCAGATCCGCCGCGGCGGCCCGATCACGGTCACTCATCCCGGGATCGAGCGGTTTTTCATGACGATTCCGGAGGCCTCGCAGCTGGTGCTGCAGGCGGCGACGATGGGCGCCGGGGGCGAGATCTTCGTGCTCGACATGGGCGAGAGCGTCAAGATCATCGACCTGGCCCGCGACCTTATCGCCCTCTCGGGGCTGGGGCACGACGACATCGACATCGTTTTCACCGGGCTGCGGCCGGGAGAGAAGCTCTACGAGGAGCTGTATTTCGCCGACGAGCAGCGGCTGGGCACGGGCCATTCGAAGGTTTTTTGCGCGCAGCATCGACCGATCGAGATCTCCGCGATCGAGGCTCTCTTCGAGGATCTGCAGGATGTGCTCGACGAGTCGCCCGGGCAGATCAAGGCGAAGCTGCGGGAGCTGGTGCCCGAATATGGCAGCGAGGCGGGTGAGCCCGTCGAGCAGCCCGTCGCCCGCAGGCTGCACGCAAAGTGAATCACGGACCAAACCCGAAATCATTCATGCCAGGCGAAGGCCCACCCCTGATTCCCGAGTATCACGATTCAGGTGATCCCAACCGGTATGGGATCCGGGTGCCGTTCGTGCGGCCGGCACTGCCGGCGGCCGAGACGATCGCCCGGATGGCGGCCGAGGTGATCCAGAGCGGCCGGCTCACCAAGGGCCCCTACTGCGAGCGGCTCGAGGCCGCGGTGGCCCGGCGGCTGGGCGTGCGGCATGCGGTGGCGGTCAGCAGCTGCACGGTCGGCCTGATGCTGGTCTACAGGGCGCTCGATTTGGCCGCGGGCAGTTGCCGCAGCCGGCGCGGCTCGGGCGATCCCTGCGAGGTCGCGGCATTCGACGCGCTTTCGCGGTTCGGCGTGGCTAAGACGGCCAGCCGAAGTGAGCCGCTCGGCGAGGTGATCATCCCGAGCTTCACCTTCCTGGCCGCGCCCGCGGCCATCGTTTGGAACAATCTCCGGCCGGTGTTTGTGGACGCCGAGCCCGACACCACGAATGTGAGCGTCGCGGCGGTCCGGGCCGCCATCACGCCGCGGACGGTCGCGATCGCTGCGTGCCACAACTTCGGCAATCCTTGCGACATCGCGGCCCTGGAGGCCCTCACGCAGGAATACAACCTGCCGCTGGTCGTGGATGCGGCCCACGGGTTCGGGGCCAGTCTCCATGGGCGGCCGGTCGGGGCGGGCGGCACGGTGGAGGTGTTCAGCCTCTCGCCCACCAAACTGCTCGTGGCCGGCGAAGGCGGCATCGTGGCCACCGACTGCGACTGCCTGGCACACTTTGTGCGGATGGGCCGCGAGTATGGCAACGACGGCTCCTATGACGCCTTGTTTCCCGGTGTGAACGGCCGGATGCCGGAGATGAGCGCCGCGATCGCGCTCGAGGGCCTGAGCCTGCTCGACGACATCTCTGCCGACCGCAACCGGCTCGCCCGTGCCTACCGCGACGAGCTCGGCGACCTCCCCGGCATCGGGTTCACGCAAACGATGCCCGGCGCGGTCTCGAGCTACAAGGATTTCTCGATCACCGTGGATCCCACTCGATTCGGCATGACCCGCGACGGCCTGCGCCGGGTCCTCGCCGCGCAGGGGATCGAGACGCGGGCCTATTACAACCCGCCCTGCCACCGGCAGACGGCCTTCGAGCACTTCCACGACCGGTCGAAGCCGCTCCCGGTGACGGAGATGCTCTCCGCCCGCAGCCTCGCGCTGCCGATCGGGGCCCACGTGGATGCCGCGGTGGTGCGAGAGGTTTGTGACGTTATCGCCAACGCCAAGCAGGCGGTGTGAGGTCGGGATTGCCGGCTTGCCTCGCGACGGCTTCGGGCACGACCGAATGGGCTGCGTGGTGCGGATTGGCCGCGGTGGTCTCGGCGGTGCTCACGTATCTCATTGCCCGCGCGGCGACGGCGGTCGGGGTGCTCGACCGCCCCAACGCCCGCAGCAGTCATTCTCGGCCCACCCCGCGCGGCGGGGGTCTGGCGATCGTGGCCGTGCTGCTCCTGGCGATCGCAGTGCTGGCGATCAGGGGCGTGGCGGGGCCGGAGAACGGCTGGTGGGCCGTCGCGGGGCTGCTGGTCGTCGCCGTGGTCAGCGGGCTCGACGACGTGGCCTCGGTACCGGCCCCGGCCAGGCTCGCGGCGCAGATGCTGGCCGCGGTGATGGCGACGATGGCGGCGGGGCCCGTGCGGAGCGTCGAACTGGGGTGGTTCGGCTCCTGGGATGTGGGCGTGGCCGGTTGGCCGCTGACGGTGCTTTGGATCGTGGGCCTGACCAATGCCTTCAACTTCATGGACGGCATCGATGGGATCGCGGGTCTGACTGCGGTCGTGGTCCTGGGAGTGCTTGGATACGGCGCGTGGCTGGCGGAAGATACGCTTGCTGCAGCATTGGCGGCCGCCGGGGCGTCTGCCGCCGCAGGGTTTCTGGTGTGGAACTGGCAGCCGGCCCGAATCTTCATGGGCGATGTGGGCAGCGCCTCGCTTGGCTACACGATCGCCGTGCTGCCGCTGGTGGCGGGCGAGCCGCAGCGTCGGTGGCTCCTGCCGCTCACGGCAGTGGCGATGACGCCGTTTATGCTCGACACCGGCCTGACCTTGCTGCGACGGCTGCGCAACGGGGAAAACATCCTCGAGGCCCATCGCACCCACTTCTATCAGCGGCGCGTGATCGCGGGCTGGTCGCACTCGACCGTGGCCGTGCTCTATGGGGTGGCGAGCTTGATCGCCGGAGTCGCGGCGCTCGCGGCCTTCGTCCCGCGGTTGCCGGCTTGAGTCCTCCGCGCTCGCTCTATTCCGGACCCGTGAAGCGGCTCCTCGATCTCGTCTGCTCGGCCGTGCTGATCGTGGCGCTCGCGCCCGTGATGCTCCTCACATGGCTCGCCGTGCGGCTGGTGCTCGGGA
>CAMCPF010000017.1 GCA_945876515.1 Candidatus Kuenenia stuttgartensis | reverse complement strand
GCTTTGAACCACTCGTCGTCGCTCGGAAGGAAGTAATACGCATTCTTATTTCGGTAGAGGTTCTGGCCGCCGTTCTGCCAGGCATCCTCCGAACTCCAGAGGCTCATCACCCAGGAACTGTTGTCGGAACCGCCGTTGTAAGCGAGGTTGTACGCCGGCACGTTGCCAGTGGACGTATTCAGCCAGTTCGCAAACGCCGCCATCTCATACCATTTCATGAAGGCCGCGGGCTGGCTCCCACCCCACGCCCCAGCGGTCACGCCCAACAAGCCCCCGGCCGTCGCCATCTCGATTTGCTCCTGCGAGATCTCGTAGGTGCCGATCCGATACACGTATGGCACTGCTCCGAGCTGATCGCGGGAGGCTGCATCGGCTGGATTTCCGGCATTACCGACGTCAGCGAAGGCGATGGAGAAGGCGTTCGAGCCCGTCCCGAACGTGTCGGCAGAGCTGGGACGGAGGGTGAGGTGATCGACGCACCCGCAGACGGCTACCGCGACTAGCAATGTTCGGACATTCATGGATCACCTTCGGAGAAGCGAACCGCAACACTCGACACAAGATAGCCCGGTCCAGGGCACTGCCGCAACGGTCTCCACGGGTCACAAGCTGGCATCGCTTTTGATTCGCGTCGCAGCAGCCTCCGGTGGCGTGGTCATCGCGGGAATGCCCCCGGCCGCGGCTCGGGCCGCCCCAGTCGGCCGCCTCGTGCCTGGGCAGCATGGAGCGGACGCGGGTGATGCGGCCGTCTGCACCACGGATCGCGGACAGCCCGTCGAGCGCGAAGGGCGGCCGTGAGCAGAGACCGCTCGATCTAGGCAAGGCAGAGCTTGGCGAGGGCGGCGACGGCCGGCGGTATCTCCGCGAGACCAACCCCGCTCGCTCGGCACGGGTGAGTCCTCACACAACCCTACTGCGCGTGGGCGGCGGGTACGACGCCCGAGCCGCGGCGGCTCCCGGCGCGGGGCTGGCCGAGGTCGTCCGGGCCGACCTTCGAGAGTGTGGTGGCCTTCGGGTCGGTGCCCCGGCCCTGCCCGGTTGGGGTCTGGCTCGTGCCTGCGAGGAAGTTGTCGATGGAGGCCGACTCCCGCAGGTGGGAGAAGTGGCGGGCCATCTCGATCCGCTGCTTCTTCTCGAAGATGTCGTCGTAGAGCTCGTCGCGGACCTCGTCGAAGGAGACCTTGGCCGGATCCGTGAAGCCCTCACAGAAGATCACCATGAAGCGGTCGGCGATCTGGACCACACCCGAGAGCTCGCCCGGCGCGAGCGCGAATACCTCCCGCTCGAGCGTGGGCTGGCCGCCGAACCGCTGGATCGGCGGCACCTCGCCCCGCAGGGCACGGGTGGTCGGATCGACGGAATAGGTCTCGGCCAGGGCGCCGATCGCCTCGGCGGTGGGGTTCTTGCGGGCGAGCTGCCAGACCTCCTGGGCACGCCGTTGGCTGTCGAGCACGATGATCCGGCACCTCGCCCGCGGGCCGAAGGTGGCCGCGAAGGCCTTATCGAGATCTTCCTTGAGCACCGGCACCCCGCCCACGAGCTTCTTCAGGGCGACACTCGGCCAGACCACGTCCTCCATGTAGTGCCGGAGCGGAATCTTCTCCTCGCGGGTGACCCGCTCGAGCCAGGCCTCCACGTCGGGCGAGCCGTCGGCCCGCTTGAACCCCATCGAGGTGGCGGCCCGAGCCACCTCGGCGTCGAGGTCGGCCTGCACGACCGCCTGCTGCTGCCTTGCCAGCGCCTGACCGATCAGCGCCCGCGTGATCAGGATCTCGAGCACCTCCTGGCCGTGCCGCTCGACGGTGATGCCGCGGACCCTTTCGACCGGGATCGGCTCGCCGTTGACCAACGCCGCCACGCCGGGAGAGGCCTGCGACCGGGCCGGGTCGTTGAGCACGTTCTCGATCCGGCTCGAGTCCTGAATCGCGCGAAACACCTCGGTCGAGGCCTGGCGGCTCTTCCGTTCGCGGAGGTCGGCGGTCAGGCCGGGGGTGGCGTCGGCGAGCGTAACCTCGGCCGCCGGCAGCCGGCCCTCGCACTTGATCACGATGAACTGGTCGGCCACCTGCACGACGGGCGAGATCTCACCGGGCTCCAGCGCGAAGGCGGCCCGGTCGAAGGCCGGGTCGCCGGAATGGAGCCGGATCGGCTGCACCCAGCCGTTGGCACTGGCGCTGCCCACGTCGACGGAGTGCTGGCGAGCGAGCGCCCCGAACTCATCCGGGGCTGCAACCGCTTGGGCCCGCAACTTCTCCGCCTCGTCGCGGGTGCGGGCGGCGATGATCCGGGCCTTGATCGCCGGGCCGAAGCGGGTCTCGTAGGCCGTGCGAATCTCCTCCGCGGTCGGCTCCCCGGCCTCACGGGCGAGGATCCGCAGGGCGAGCATCGGCCAGACGATGTCGTCGGCATACTGCTGGGGCTTGATGCCTCGCTCCTTCTCGATCAGTTCGAGCCACTTGTCGGTGGGCACGCTGAACCGCTTCGCCATGGCCTCGATCTCGGCCGTGACGTCGGCGGCGGTGACGGTCACGCCCGCTTTGCGGCAGGCCTGTTCGATCAGGGTCCGGTTGACCAGGGTCTCGAGCACGGTTACCCCGTGCCGGGCCAGGCATTCGGCCGCCAGCTGGTCGGCGGTGATCTCCGCGCCGTTGACCAGGGCCAGCGGCTTGGGGGCGGCGGGGGTCGCGGCCGCGGGGGCCTGAGGGGGCGTGGCGTCGGCAGCGGGGCCACCGCTCCAGCCGCGCCACACGAGCGCAAAAGCGACGACCAGCGTCGCGGCGACGAGCTCACGAACGAACCCGGGCTGCCGTGCCGCCTGCGAGCCTGGCTGATGGATGGAAGCGTTGTCCGAAGCGTTGCCCATAAAGCCCTCCTGGTGCCGGGGAAATAGGGAATCCGGCCGCCTGGGGCAAGGGCAGCGTGCCCCGGTTTTCCAGGCCCGCCGCGAGGCGGCCGGTCTGCTACCCTCAAGCACACGCGTTCTGCCCCGACTCCCGAATCCCCCATGACCCAGCCCGCCCCGGCTTCCCAGCCTGCCCTCCAGCGTCCCGAGTGCCTCGTCGTGCTCGGACTGATGCCGCCGGTCACCCTCGAGGATGTCAAGCAGGCCTACCTCGTGCGGGCCCGCGACGCCCATCCCGACCGGGGCGGGAGCCAGGAGGAGTTCGTGCGGGTGCAGCAGGCCTTCGAGGAGGCCAATGAGTTCGTGAAGTTCAAGGCCAACAAGCTCGAGTGGCTGGCCTCGAAGATCGACGCCTACTCGCAGCAGCAGGAAGTCGTCACCGAGACGATCGAGCGCGGGGGCAGCGTCGAGATGGAGGAGACCGACTGGCTGCGAAAGTCGTTCGGTGACGACTTCGGCCACGTCGCCGACAAACTCGTGGCGGTCCGGCTGCCCAACGACCGGGCCGACGATGTGTTCTGCATCCTGCTCGGCTTCCGGGCCGACTCGCTCAAGGATCTCGCGACGCTCGACCTCTCGGGCGGCACGCTGACCGACGAGGGGCTGCTTCAGCTCAAGGGCCTGCAGAACCTCCGCCGGCTCGATCTGCGAGGCACCCGCGTTGGCAAGTTGGCCGGCGAGATCCCCGGCTGGTTCGAGCGGCTCGAGTTCCTGGGCCTGCCGAAGGGCTCGCTGGGGATGCTCGCCCGGCTGGCGATGCCCCGCCGGATCACGCTCGAACTCGGCGACGCCTGACGCGGCTCACTCCGGAAACAGCCGCGTCGAGAGGTAGCGTTCGCCCAGGTCGGGGAGCACCACCACCACGAGCTTGCCGGCGTATTCCGGCCGGCGAGCCACCTGGAGGGCGCCCCAGGCCGCGGCGCCGCAGCTGATGCCGCACATCAGCCCCTCCCGTTTGGCCATCTGGCGGGCGGTCTCCATCGCGTCCTCGTCATCCACCTTGAGTACCTCGTCGATCACGTCGAGATTGAGGATGTCGGGAATGAAGCCCGCGCCGATCCCCTGGATCGTGTGCCGCCCGGGCTTGATCGGCTCGCCCGCCAGCTTCTGCGAGATCACCGGGCTGTTGGCCGGCTCGACCGCCACGACCCGCAGCCCGGGCTTGCGGCTCTTGAGCACCTCGCCCACGCCGGTGATCGTGCCGCCCGTACCAACGCCGCAGACCACGACATCGACCTGGCCCTCGCTGTCCTGCCAGATCTCCTCGGCGGTGGTGCGGCGGTGAATCTCCGGGTTGGCCGGATTCTTGAACTGCTGCGGCATGAAGTATTGACTGCCGGAGCCCGAGATCTCCTCGGCATGGCGGACCGCGCCCGGCATGCCTTCGGCGGCTGGCGTGAGCACGAGCTCGGCCCCGAGGGCCTTGAGCATTCGGCGGCGTTCGAGGCTCATGCTTTCAGGCATCGTCACGCGAAGCTTGTAGCCGCGGGCGGCGCAGACGTAGGCCAGGCCGATCCCGGTGTTGCCACTCGTCGGCTCGATCACGATCGTGTCAGGGCCGATCCGCCCATCCCGCTCCGCCGCGTCGATCATCGCGCAGGCGATCCGATCCTTGACGCTCCAGAGCGGGTTCATGTTCTCGATCTTGCCGACGACGGTGGCGACGCAGCCCTCGGTCACCCGCCGCAGCCGCACCAGCGGGGTGCGGCCGATGCATTGCGTAATGTCGTCCCGGATACCGGCGGGCAGCTTGGTCGCGATCATCGTTCCCGTCTCCTCGAGCCCAGGGTGGCGTGGCAAGATCCGGGCCACGGGCGGCCCAGCCACCCTCCCCGGCACAATCGGCATTATCGGCAAGATCAGCCCCGCGGTTGAAGCGGTTTTCGCGACCGGGAAAGATCCGCGTTTTTTGCCATTATTTGATGCACAAGAGGGCGGCGGCGGCTGCTTGCGGACCCGCCTCGCGGCCACTACAACGGCAGGTATCAGGCAGGCGGCTCGGTGGTTCCAGTCGGGATCTCGACCGGCCCGGACGGTCGCCATGGATGGCGGGCGGCGGTTATCCAAGGCAGGTCGTTTTTGGCCGCGCGCAGTGTCGCGGGCGGCATCCCCACTCGGAGCATTCTCATGAACCTCGTCGATCTCATCACCAGCCAACTGTCGGGCGACGTACTCGGCAAGCTCGGCGGCCTCGTCGGTGCCTCGGAGCAGCAGACCCAGTCGGCCACCAGTGCC
This sequence comes from Candidatus Kuenenia stuttgartensis, assembly GCA_945876515.1. Lineage (GTDB taxonomy): Bacteria > Planctomycetota > Planctomycetia > Pirellulales > UBA1268 > QWPN01. Next base: position 11,573 of record CAMCPF010000017.1, on the reverse strand, counting down.
GCCGTGCCGGCGCTACTGCAGATCTTCGGCAAGCTCGCCTCCTCCCAGAAGGGTGCCGACCAACTCGCCGGCGCGATGGGCGGCCTTGACCTCTCGATGCTCGGCAACCTTGCCGGTGCCCTCACCGGCGGCAACGCCTCGGGGCTGGGCCGCGTCGGCGGCGACCTGCTCGGCTCGTTGCTCGGCGGCGGCAACCTCACGAAGCTCGTGGGCACGATCGCCTCGTTCGTGGGCTCGCAGCCCGGCATGATGCAGAAGCTGCTCACCTACGTCGCCCCGATCATCTTGGGCGTGGTCGCCAAGCAGCTCGGCGGCCGGCCCAACGGATCGAGCGTGTCGCGGCTGTTCTCCGAGCAGGCCGGCAACATCTCCTCGGCCCTGCCCCGCGGCCTGTCGCTGGGCGACGTGGGCTCGCTGCTGCCGAGCAGCTCGGGCTCCACGCATGGCGGTAGCAGCCAGGAGCCGGCCTCGTCCGGCATGGGCTGGCTCCTGCCGCTGTTGGCCCTCGGTGCCCTCGGGCTCGGCTACTACCTCTGGAGCCAGAACCAGGCTCCCGAGAAGGCCGCAGTCGTGGTCAGCGAGACGAAGGAAGGTCCGATCACCGACCGGGTCACGGAGGTGATCGAGGAGAAGGGCAACACGATCGTGGACACCGTTCAGGAGGTGATCACGATCGACCCGAAGTTCCTCGAGGCCGTGAAGGTGGGCAAGTCGGCCACCGACCTGTTCGGTGGGCTGACCTCGGTGCTCAAGGGCGTGACCGACGAGGCGACCGCCAAGGCGGCGCTGCCGAAGCTCGAGGAGTTCACCCCGATGCTCGAGCAGCTGACCACCGAGGCGGGCAAGCTGCCGGCCGAGGAAAAGACGGCCTTCGGTGAGTTCGTGGGCAAGAACCTCGGCCTGCTCCAGAAGGTGATCGACACCGTGATGGCGATCCCGGGCGTCAAGGACGTCCTGGGCGCGGTGGTGACGCCGATGGTCGAGGCGCTGACCAAGTTCACCAAGTAAGGTCGTTCACGAAGCGGTTCACGATCCGGCCCGGGGTGGGCTCACCACCCCGGGCCGGTCTCTTTTCGCAACCGCGCGCAGGCTCGGGGCTGCGGGACCCTGTCGCCCGGACGTTCGCTCCGGCCATCCTGGCCTTTGCTCACTCCATGCTGGCTGCGCTTCGGCATCCTGCCTGCGCTTGCCTTCAAGGCCGGCTCCAGGGCACCCGCAACCCCGAGCAGTCCAACGGCCGAGGAAGCAGCAGACGCATTCAAGCGATTCGTCTGAACGAACACCGCGCGCCACAACGCGCACGAACACGGCCGCCCGGAGGTGCGGCCGGCGGCCGGCGGCCGGGGCCGAAGGCCCGAGGGCCGCGAAGGCTGCAGGGGGCAGGGATGCCCCTGCAGCCGTAAAGTCAGCCTTCGAGCGTGCCGCGGGTCACGCCCACGCGGTTGGCGGCCTTGAGCGATTGCCAGACCTCGCGGCCCGTCGTCCGGCCGGCGAGCAGGTCGCGGTAGGCCCTCACCACGCGGCCGATCTCGGCCGCCGGTTCCGTGAGGAACTCGAGGCGGAAGTGGCGAACACCGGCCTTCTGGAGCGCGGGCACCGCCTCGGCGCCACTCTGCGGCACGGCGCTCCAGAGGGTGTTGCGGCAGCCGACGTCGGCGGTCAGCGGGTGCTCCACGCCTACCCGGTCGCGGAGCTGCACCAGGTGGTCGTCGCAGGGGCGGCCGCAGTCGTGCTTGTTGCGACCCGGCGACAGCACCGCGCAGAACACGCAGTGCTCCATGTGGAAGAGCGGCATGTGCTGGTGGATGACCATTTCCAGGCGGCCGGCCGGCACGGCGGCCACGAGCGGCCCGAGCTGGTCGCGGTTGAGGTCATAGGAGGCCGTCACCCGCGTGCAGCCATGGGCCAGGAAAAACTCAGCGGCCAGGCGGTTGGCCACGTTGAGCGAAAAGTCGGCCACGACCGGGAGGCCCTGGTCGTGGAAGAAGGTGACGGCCGCCCAGTTGCGGGCCAGGATGCCGTCGGGCCCGTGCTTGGCCATGAGGCCGAAGACGCCGAGTTCGCCCGGCTTCTGGATCCGTGGGGTCGCGAGCTGGATCGTGCCACCGACGGCCCGGCAGGCGGCAACCGCCTCACGATACTGACGGATGTCGGCGAACTCGGCGACGACGCTCCGTTCCCCGAGGTCGAGCACCGCCGTGAGTTGTTCCAGCGACCGGACGAGCACGTGGACCGTGTCGAGGGCACTCACCGACGTGGTGGACGGCGAGACCACGACCGGCCGCCGGATGACGGGCCGTGCCGCCGGTGCTGTGGCGACGACAGCCTCGAGCCGGGTCGTGAGTTCCTTCCGCAACTGGCCGAGCACGCTCAAGGGGAGCATCGGGTGGCCCGTGATCGCGGCGGCCAGTCCGCGGAGCTCGAAGGGGGTGTTGCCCAGCCGGCCGAGCTGGTCGCGGAGCACGCCCTCGTCGAGCGGGTGTTTCGTCGCCTCACGGGCCGGCTCCACCGACTCGACCGTGCAGCGGCCGCCGGTGGCGAGCGTGGCAGTCACGCGGACGGGCACGCCGACGGCCGCCATGACCTCGAGATCCACCGGCTGGCGGCGGCGAAGCGTCTCACCAGTGAACGACTTCCGCAGCCGGGCCGTGAGCTCGGGGTCGTCGGTCTTCCAGACCGCCTGGCCAGGCTGGAGCCGGGCGGTGTCGAAGCCGTCGCGGGCGAAGCCGAGCTCGACCCGCCCAGCCGTGACCGGATCGGTCCGCGAGAGCCCCGCGGCGAAGACCTCGTAGACCCGCCCCCCCACGGCCTCGTCGCTGGTCGGCCCGCAGTCGAAGCCGATGCCGTCGCCCCGCTTCACGCCGCCGGCCAGCCCCGCGGCGAGATCGACCACGACCCGGCCGCGGTGCGTGCCCGCCACCGTGCCCAGCCGCACGCCCCGCTTCGCGCTCGATGTCGCGGGAACGAGCCGCTTGTGGTCGCAGCCCTCGAGCCAGCCCGGGGAGAACCCCCGGGAGAAGGAGAGCTCCATCTCCTCGACGTCCTTGGGCGTGAAGGTGACCGGACGCCCCGCCACCGCCGCGTCGATCGCCCGGCGGTAGTGCCGCGTGATGTTGGCCACGTACTCGGGCGTCTTGAGCCGGCCCTCGATCTTGAGGGCCGCCACGCCCGCCGCGAGCAGTTCCGGCGACAGCGCGTAGGCGGCGAGATCCTGCGGGGAGAGCAGATAGCGCTGGTCACCCAGATCCACGTCGCGGCCGTCGCAGACGAGTTCGTAGGGAAGCCGGCAGGCCTGAGCGCACTGGCCGCGGTTGGCGCTGCGGCCACCCAGCGACTCACTCGTCAGGCACTGGCCGGAGTAGGCGACGCACAGCGCCCCATGCACGAACACCTCGAGCGGCATCGCCGTCTCCCGGCGGATCTCCCGGATCTCGTCGAGCGAGAGCTCACGGGCCACCACCACCCGCTCGCAGCCGAGCGTCTCGGCCAGACCGATCGTCTCGGCGCTCGTGAGGGTCATCTGGGTCGAGGCATGGAGGGCCAGGCTGGGGGCGACCTCGCGGACGAGCAGCGCCGCCCCCACGTCCTGCACGAGCACCGCGTCGATGCCCGCGTCGGCCACCTGCCGCACGACCCCGGCGAAGGCATCGACCTCGTCCTCGAACACCAGCGTGTTGAGCGTGGCATAGCCCCGAACGCCGTGTCGGTGGAGCAGCCGCATCAAGCCGGGAAGATCCCCGAGCGGGAAGTTGGCCGCCCGGGCCCGGGCATTGAAGCCGGTGTCGAGGCCGAAGTAGACGGCGTCGGCGCCGTTCTCGATCGCCGCCTTCAGGCAGTCACGGTCGCCGGCGGGGGCGAGGAGTTCAGGCGCCGCAAGCGGCTTCGTGGCGTCGGGCATGCAGACGAGTATAGGAGCAGACGATCACCGTAGGGCTGCGAGGGGTTGCGGGTGCCCTGGAGCTGGCCTTGATGGCAAGCGCAGGCAGGATGCCGAAGCGCAGCCAGCATGGAGAGAGCGGAGGCCAGGATGGCCGGAGCGAACGTCCAGGCGACAGGGTCCCGCAGCCCCGAGCCCGCGTCACCGTCGGCTCACCACTTGAGGCCGAAGCGGGCGCCGTCGGAGTCGCCCCCCACGCCCCCCTTGAGCGGCGCGGTCCGCTGCTTCCGGGGCGGCGGCGGGGTCTCGGGCTCGGCCTCCTCCACCGTCGGCTCAGGCTCGCCGGTGGAATGCTTCGCCGCCGGAGGCGGGGCGAGCGCCTTGATCGAAAGGGCCAGTTTCTGCTCGTCGGGGTCGATCGCGAGCACGCGGCATTCCACCTGCTCGCCTTCCTTGACCACGTCGGACACGCTCCGGATGCGGCGGGTCGCGAGTTCGGAGATGTGGACGAGCCCCTCGACGCCCGGCTCCAACCGCACGAAGGCGCCGAATTGCGCGATCCGCGTGACGGTGCCTCGGACGGTGGCCCCCACGTGATACTTGTCGGCCGCCCGCTTCCAAGGACTCTCGATCAGGGCCCTGGCCGAGAGGCCGATCTTGCCGGTCTCGGGGTCGATCTTCTTGACGATCACCCGCACCTTCTGCCCCTGCTGGAGCACGTCGGCGGGATTGGCAACGCGTTCCCAGGAAAGCTCGCTCACGTGCACGAGACCCTCGACGCCGTTGCCGATGTCGATGAAAGCGCCGAAGTCGCGGACGCTCCTCACGATCCCCTCGAGTTCGTCACCGGTCTCGAGGGTCTCGAGCATCTTGACCTTGGCTTCGGCGGCCTGTTTCTCGATCACCGCCCGCCGCGAGAGGACGAGCCGCCGCGCGGCCGGCACGATTTCCGTGACCAGGCTCTCGAGTGTCTGGCCCACCAGTTCCTCGAGATTCTCGATTCGCCAGGTGCTCACCAGGCTCGCCGGCATGAAGCCCCGCAAGCCGGCCACCTCGCATTCGAGGCCCCCCTTGTTGGCCGCTGTCACACGCGCCTCGACCACCATGCCCGCCTCGAGCTGCGACCAGTCCTCGACGGCCACGGCCCGGTTGGCGGGGGCCACCTCGTAGAGGCCGTCGGTCTCGTTGCGGCCGCCCACGCTCACCTCGATCGGCTGCCCCGGATCGGGCAGATCTTCGCCGCGATCCAGGAATCCGGCGAGCTTCATCGCCCCCTGGCGCCGGCCCCCCAGGTCGATGAAGGCCGTGTCGGCACCGATTGAGAGCACGACGCCGGTCATCCGGGTGCCCGGGTCGAGCGTGGCCTCAGCCTTGATCGCGGCCTGGGCCTCGAGCATGTCGTCGATGGCGAGGTCGCCGAGTGCCGCTTCGAAGTCGGCCTCGAGGTCTTCATCGAGCCCGGCCCGGAGATTGGGCACGGCCACCCGCTTGCTGGGCGGGAGCACGTCGGCGGGCGACGGCATCTTCACGCCGTCGCGGCGTTTGCCGCGGCCGCCGCGGGGTCCGGAGCCGGAGCCACCAACGGCCTGGCGGTCGCGTGGCTGGTCATGGACGTGCGGCGCCCCGCCCGACCCCTCGACCGTCGCCGGTTCCTCGGCCGACGTCATGACCTCCGGCGCGGGGGCAACGGACGTCGGCTCCGATGGCGCGAGCACCGCGTCGGGGGGCGCGGAAGCAGCCGGTCCGACGTAGCGATACTTCGGGCCGAGCGACGGCGGCTTCACGCCGGGCCGCTGGGTGCCGATGGCGATCCGACGCGGCTTGGCCGCCTGGTCATCCGGAGCGTCGCTCATCGGGCTGGCCGGTTCAGGGGGGAGATGGGACGGTCGGCAGGCATGGAAGGCATCGCCGACGACCGGAGAACGAATGCGGGAAACAGGACTTGAACCTGCACGGGATTACTACCACCAGGCCCTCAACCTGGCGCGTCTGCCAATTCCGCCATTCCCGCGGCGGTGCGAAACACCTCGATCGCGGTGTCCAGCCGATTCATTCTCAGCCCGGCGGGCCGGCAGTCAAGCCACCGCCGTGGTTTCCGCCTTCTTGCCAGCCCGGGCCGGAGAGAGCCGGCGGGCCGCGGCGGCGTCGGCAGCGGCCACCATCCCGGCCAGGAGACCGAACACCGCCAGGCTCCAGGCGATGTCGCCCACCGGCATCCAGCGGTGAAAGGGCAGGGCGGCCGTCAAGCAGGCGATCAAACCCGCGGCCGATTTCGGGTACATGTCGGTGAGCAGCCAGAAGGCCACGTTGGTGCTGAAATAGAAGACAAGCGAACTGGCCAGCGCTCCGCCGATCACGGCGAACCACCTGGTGTCGCGGCCGGTCCCGCCGAGCAGGCCCAGCCGGCCGAGCACCACGGGCCAGCCGAGCGCCGCGGCAACGATCAACGCCATCGCCAAGCTGTCGTGAGGCGGCAGGAAGAGGTTGCCCACCGCAAGCGCCACCACCGGCACGCTCGCCGCCAGAAACATCGAGGGGAAGATCGCTCCGGCCGCGAGCGAGACCGCCGCCATCGGCGTGACGTTCGCCGCCGGTTGCCAGGCACGACCCACGACGGCGAGCGTCACCAGAAACAGCCAGACCACCAGCAGCAACACGGGCGGGAGCGAGCGATCGTCGAACCCGCCGCGAGCGGGCTGGCCGACGCGAGCGTCGGCGGGGCGGGCGAGTTGATTCATCACGGCAGCCGCAACCTCCCTGGCGGTGAGCGCCCTGTGGCGGGCGAAAACTCCCGATACACTAGCGGTTTTCCGGTCCCAGGCAAGCAACACCCGCCCCCATGCCCGCCACCGCCCGGGAATTTCCCACCCTCGCGCTCGAGCGGCAGGCCGACGGGACGGTGGAACTGACCTTCGTGGTCCCTGACTACCGGCACAACGTCATCACCCGTCAGGTGCTGACCGACCTGGCCGCGGCGCTCGATGAACTGGCCCGCGGCCCGCGGCCGCGGGGCTTGATCCTGCGGTCGGGACGCGAAGGGTCGTTCTTCGCCGGGGCGGACCTCGACCGGCTCGACACGCTCCCCACGCTGCCGGTCGCGGAGGTCGGGCGGCTCTGCGACGCGGGCAAGGAACTGTTCGCGCGGCTCTCCGCCGACTGGCCCACCGTCGCCGTGATCGACGGCGCGTGTCTCGGAGGCGGCCTGGAGTTGGCGCTCGCCTGCGACCTCCGGGTCGCCACCACCGCCCCGCACACGTCGCTCGGCCTGCCGGAAGTCAAGCTCGGCCTCCTTCCGGGCTGGGGCGGCACCGTCCGCCTGCCGCGACTGATCGGGCCCGGCCCGGCCGTCGAGTTGGCGGCCTCGGGCGAGCCTGTCGATGGGCCAGCCGCGCTCCGGCTCGGGCTCGTGGATGCCTGCGTGCCGCCGGAGGCGGCCCTGGAGTCGGCCCGCAGGCTGCTCGCGATCTCGGCTGCCGGCGACCTTGTCGCCCGCCGTCGTCAGGCCATGGCCGCACCGGTGCCGCTCGACCACGCCGAGCGAGACTTTCTGGCGGCTACCGCCGCGGCCGTGATGCTTGGCCGTACGGGCGGCCGCTACCCCGCGCCGCCGGCGATCCTCGAGACCATCCTGGCCGGGTCGGCCGTCGCGGCCGCGGAAGCGGCCCGCCTCGAATCGACCGCTTTCGCCCAACTGGCGGCGACGCCCGTCGCCGCCAGTCTGCTGCGGGTGTTTCGAATCGGCGAACGCAATCGGCGGGATCCTGGAGTCGGAGAACGCGGAGCCGCCGAGCCGCGATCCATCGTCGCCCCCGGGGTGGTCGGGGCCGGGATCATGGGTGCCGGCATCGCCGCCGCCAGCCTGCGGGCCGGCTTTGCCACGACGCTCGTCGATGTGAATGCCGACGCTCTCGCCGCCAGCGTGCCCGGCATCCTGGAGGAGGCCGCCTGGAACCGGCTCACGAAACGCAGCGACCCCGCGGCCGCGCTCGCGCTGGCGGGCCGGCTGCAGACGGCGACGGGCCTCGCGGCGCTCGGCGGCTGCGACCTCGTGGTGGAGAGCGTGCTCGAGCGGACCGATCTCAAGCAGCAGGTGCTTGCCGAGATCGAGCGGGCCGTGGCCCCCGACGCGATCATCGCCACCAACACCTCCACCAATCCGATCGCCAAGCTGGCGGAGGCGCTCGCCGAGCCCGCGCGGTTCTGCGGGATGCATTTTTTCAATCCTGTCCGCCGGATGGTGCTCGTGGAGGTGATCCGCGGGCCGGCCACGAGCGATGCGACCGTGGCCGCGGTGGTGGCGCATGCCAAGCGGCTGGGCAAGTGCCCGGTGGTGGTTCGTGACAGCCCGGGCTTCCTCGTCAACCGCGTGCTGATGCCTTATCTGCACGAGGCAGTGGAGATGGTCCGCGAAGGCATCGAGCCTGCCCGGATCGACCGCGTCGCCCGCGGCTTCGGGATGCCGATGGGGCCGCTCGAACTCTACGACATGATCGGCCTCGACACCGCCTTCTACGCCGGGCTCGTACTCTCGGCGGCCTACGGCGACCGGATCGAGGCCTCGCCCCTGATTCCGGCCTTCGTCAAGGCGGGCCGGCTGGGCCGCAAGACGGGGGCCGGCTTCTACCGCTTCCAGGGCACGGGGCCCAAGGCGCGGATCAGCGGCAGCGACGCTGAAACGGCCCGGATCGTGGCCCGCTATGCCTTGCCCGCCCGGGAAACCACCGATCGGACGATTGCCGACCGGCTGTTTCTCCCGATGCTGCTCGAGGCCCTCCGCGTGCTCGATGAGGGGATCGTCCGCGACGGCCGCGACGTGGACTTAGCCGTGATTCACGCGCTCGGGTTTCCGCCGTTTCGCGGCGGTCTGTTCGCCTGGGCCGACTCGCTCGGCGCGGCCCAGATCGTGCGGCGGCTGGAGCCGCTGGCGGACCTGGGGGTGCGGATGCATCCCACGGAGTGGCTCCTGGCGATCGCCCGGGCCGGCGGCCGGTTCACCGACTGATCTCGCACATGACGTCCATGGCTAACCTCCATTCTTTGCGTGATCCCGCCACGACGCCGGTCATCGTCGCCGCCTGCCGCACGGCGATCGGCCGCGCGCACCCGGAGAAGGGCCTGTTTCGCCACGTCCGCGGTGACGAACTCGCCACGGCGGCAGTGCGGGCGGCCGTCGAGCGGAGCGGCATCGAGCCGGGATCGATCGAGGATCTCGTGCTCGGCGCGACGCAGCAGCGGGGTGAACTCGGCGGCAACGTGGCCCGCTGCGTGGCGCTCTTGGCCGATCTGCCGCTGGCCACCGGCGGAACCACGGTCAATCGCCTCTGCGGCTCGTCGCTCGAGGCGCTCGCCCGCGCCTGCCACGCGATCGCGGCCGGGGCGGCCGACGTGCAGGTGGCCGCCGGCGTCGAGCACATGCACCACCTGCCCATGGAGGCGGCGATCGACATCCATCCGCGGGTGCTCGCCCGCACGAGCCGGGGCATGCTCTCGATGGGGCTCACGGCCGAGCACCTGGCCGCGGTCCACGGCATCTCCCGCCACGAGCAGGAGGCCTACGCCCTCGAAAGCCACGCGCGGGCCGCCGCCGCCACCGCCGCCGGCCTGTTCGAGGACGAGATCGTGCCCGTGATCGGCCACGACGAGGCGGGTGGGATCGTGGAGGCCTGGGCCGACCAGTCGATCCGGCCCGACACGAGTCTCGAGGCGATGGCGGCGCTCGAGCCCGCCTTCCTCCCGGGGGTCGGCACGGTGACGGCCGCCACCAGCGCTCCCTTGAGCGACGGTGCCGCAGCGCTCGTCGTGATGTCGCAGGCCGAGGCCGAGCGGCAGGGCCTCGCGCCGTGGGCGCGGGTCGTGGCGACGGCGGTGGTGGGCGTGCCACCGGCCGAGATGGGCAGCGGGCCGATCGCGGCCGTCCGCAAGCTCCTGGCGCGGCCGGCCGCGGCGGGCATCTCGCTCGCCGACATCGATCTCGTCGAACTCAACGAGGCGTTTGCGGCCCAGGCGATCCACTGCATCCGCGAGCTCGGGCTCGATCCGGCGAAAGTCAACGTGCGCGGGGGCTCGCTCGCGATCGGCCACCCGCTCGGCGCCAGCGGCGCCCGGATCGCGACCACGCTGCTCCACGCCCTGCGGGACGCGGGCGGCCGATTCGGATTGGCGACGATGTGCATCGGCCTCGGGCAGGGGATCGCGGTCTTGTTCGAGCGACCTGATCCCGACGGAGCGTGGCGGGCATGAATCCGCTCGAAGCCTTCGCCACCGAAGCCGGCCGGGCCGACCACGACAGCGTGGCGGCGGCCGTCGACGCCGACTCGCTGGCCGGGCTCCTGGCCGCGCGGGTCGCGGCCACGCCCAACCGGGCCGCGGTGGCCGTGGCAGCGGACGATCGCGTCGCAACCTGGACCTGGGTTGACCTGGCGGCCACGGCCCTCCGAGTGGCCGACGAGTTGGCCGCCGCCGGCCTCGGGCCGGGTGACCGGGTGGCGCATCTCGGCCGCCACACTCCCGACTGGATCGTCGTCGATCTGGCCTGTCTGCTCGCGGGGTTCGTGCACGTGCCGCTGCACGCCGATTCGACCGCCGCCGAGCACCGCTCGCAACTCGAATGGCTCGCTCCCCGGGGCGTGGTGGCGAGTGGTGGTCGATCCGCAGCAACGCTCACCGGCGGGCTCGTGATCACGCCTCCGGCGGGAGGCTGGCTCGCGCGGGCTGCCGTCGATCCTGCGCGGGTGGCCACGGCGGTCGCGGCTCGCGCAGCCATGATCGACCCCGACGCCTGCGCGACGATCGTGCTCTCCTCGGGCACGACCGGCGTGCCGCACGGCGTGCTCCATTCGCAGCGCTCGCTGACGCTGAACGCCCGCGGTGTTTCCGACGTGTTTCTGCCCGATCCCCGAGACGTGCGGCTCTCCTGGCTGCCGGCCAGCCACCTGCTCGCGCGGGTGGGCGACCTCTACACCGCGATCGAACGGGGCGGCTGCTTGAATCTGGTGACCGACCGCAAACAGATCCTGGCGGCCTGCCGGGCGTTGCCACCGACGGTGATCCTGGGCGTGCCCGTGTTCTTCGAGCGGCTCGAGGCGGGCGCGCGAAGCGGCAAGCTCGGCGACCTGGCCGCGGCCCTCGGGGGCGAGGTGCGGGTGTGCGTGTCGGGAGGGGCGCCCTTGCGGCGGCGGACGGCGGAGTTTTTTGCGGCCCGAGGCGTGCCGCTGGTGGAGGGCTACGGCCTGGCGGAGGCGGGGCCGGTCGTGGCGCTTTCCAATCCGCGGATGGCACGGCCCGGCACGGTCGGGCCGCCGCTCGCGGGCGTCGAGGTCAAGCTCGACGAGCGGCCGGAGCGCCGCGGGCAGTTGCTCGTGAAGACACCGAGCCGCGCGCTCGGGGTGCTCCCGCCGGGCGGTGCGCTCGAGGCGGTTCCAGAGTGGCTCGAGACCGGCGACCTGGCCACGCTTGACGAGGCCGGCCACCTTGTGATCACCGGGCGGCTCAAGGACGTGATCGTGCTGGCCAGCGGCGTGAAGCTGCCGCCGGCCAAGGTCGAGCGGGCGCTCGCCGAAGACGAGGCGGTGGCGCAGGTGTGCGTGGTGGGTGACGGGCTCGCCGCGCCGGTGGCGCTGGTGGTGCCCGAGCCGGCCGTGATCCGCCGCGCGGTCCGGCGGCTGGGCCTGGTCGTGTTCAGCCGGGCCGCGGCGCT
>CAMCPF010000016.1 GCA_945876515.1 Candidatus Kuenenia stuttgartensis | reverse complement strand
GCACCTCCCGCGGCTGCCCCACACCCGCGGCCTGCATCGCCGACAACGACCTCGCCTTCGGCCGAATCGTGGAGGGGCTCACCAAGAGCCGCTTCTGGCCGAAGACGGCGATCTTCGCGATCGAGGACGACCCGCAGGCCGGCTGGGATCACGTCAGCGGCTACCGCACCACCTGCTACGTCGTGAGCCCCTACGCGAAGCGCGGCGTGACGGTGAGCACGCGCTACAACACGACGAGCGTGCTGCGGACGATCGGCCAGATCCTGGGGCTGCCGCCGATGAACCAGTTCGACGCTTCCGCCACGCCGATGGTCGATTGCTTCACCGACGAGCCGGACCTCACCCCGTTCACGGCCCTGCCGGCCACCGTGCCGCTCGACCAGATGAACCCCGACCCCAAGGCGATCCTCGACCCCGTCCTCAAGGCCGGGGCGCTCGCGAGCGCCGCGATGAACTTCTCCGAGATCGACCGGGCCCCCGAGGATGCCCTCAACCGCGTGCTCTGGCACGCCATGATGGGGAGCAGCGCGGCCTACCCGGAGTGGGCGACGGCCCCCGATGAGGACGACGATGAGGACGACTGACCGCCGACATGACCGCTTCGCCGCCGCGCTGCTGCTGACGCTGCTGCTGGCACCCGTCGCGGGCGCCGATGACTTCTCGCCCGCGCCGTTCGGCGCCGCCTACCCGCAGCTCGACCGGTGGGTGACCGGCGAGTGGTGGACGGAGCCATGGAACGAGCCCCCGGCCACGTCCGGTCCCAAGGGGAAGCAGGGACCGCAGCGCAAGCAGGTGCAGCGGCCGCCGTTCCCGCTCGACGTGCCCCGACACGAGGTCGTGGCCTTCGCCCTCTACACCGTGAGCGTGAAGCCCACTGGCGGGCCTGCCGTGCTCAAGCTCACGGCGCAGCTCTTTCCGCTCAAACCCGGCGAGCCGCGAGTGGCCAGGCTCGAGGTGAAGCGAGGCGACGCCTGGGAGGAGGTGGCGACTGCCGAGGTGCTCTATCCCGGCTGGAGCGCCCACTTCCGCATCGCGGGCTGGGATGCGAGCCGCCCCGCGGCGTATCGCGTGCGGCACGGGGAGCGGGCGATGTTCGAGGGGCTCGTGCGGGCCGACCCCGCCGCGAGCGAACGGATCACCGTGGCCGTGCTCTCCTGCAACTCGACGCGGACGCCGGGCGAGCGGCAGGAACTCGTGGACGGCCTGCGGGCCGCTGATCCCGACCTACTCTTCTTCGCGGGCGACCAGACCTACCGGCACACCGAGCACACCGTGGGCTGGCTCGAGTTCGGCCTGCAGTTTCGTGACGTGATCCGCGACAGGCCCACCGTCTCGATTCCTGATGATCACGACGTGGGGCACCCGAACCTCTGGGGTGCCGGTGGCCGCAAGGCCGAGCGGCCCGACGGGGCCGACGGCGGCTACTTCTTTCCACCGGCCTACGTGAACATGGTGCAGCGGCAGCAGGCCTGGCACCTGCCCGACCCGGTCGATCCCGAGCCGGTTGAGCAGGGGATCGGCGTCTACTTCACGCGGCTCGTGGTCGGGGGCGTGGACTTCGCGATCCTCGAGGATCGGAAGTTCAAGACCGGCCCCTTCGGCACGATCCCGAAGCTGGGCCCGCGGCCCGATCACATCGTCGACCCCGGCTACGACCGCAAGGCGATCGATCTCCCCGGCCTCGATCTGCTCGGCAAGCGGCAGCTCGGCTGGCTCACGACATGGGCCGCGGACTGGCAGGGTGTGCGGGCGAAGTGTGCTCTTTCTCAGACGGCGTTCTGCGGCGCGGTGCACCTCCACGGCGGCAAAAACAATCGCCTGCTCGCCGACCTCGACTCGAACGGCTGGCCGCAGTCGGGCCGCAACGCCGCCCTCCGGATCCTGAAGTCGGCCAAGGCCTCACACCTCTGCGGCGACCAGCACCTAGCCGTCGTCGTGAAGCACGGCATCGACACTCCCGGCGACGGCCCGTGGTCGTTCACGGCGCCCGCGCTCGTGAACACGATCTACGGCCGCTGGTGGCATCCGCTTGACGAGAAGCCCGGTGTGAATCCCGTGCCGGGTAGCCCGCTGCCCTGGACCGGCGACTACGAGGATGGCCTGGGCAACAAGATCACAATGGTGGCCTACGCCAATCCCGCCGACGTCGGCGACGAGAAGCAGCGGGGCGACGGCTACGGGATCGCCCGGTGGGAGTTCGCGAAGCCGGGCGTGGGCGAGGCGATGCCGGGCACGCTCACCTTCGAGTGCTGGCCGCGGTTTCCCGTGAAGGGGCCCGATGGCTCGCCGCAGCAGTATCCCGGCTGGCCGGTCGTGACCGACCTGCCGGAGTGAGCCGGGACCACGGGATGCGAATCGCTCAGGCGATGACGCCCTTCACGACCTTCCCGTGGACGGATGCTTCACGCAAAACCACGGCATCGTGCCGTGTTTTGCTTGGCGACCTCCGGTCGCTGGGCGCTTGCCGGGCTTCCAGCCCGGCGCTCAGGCGATGATTCCCTTCACGACCTTGCCGTGGACGTCCGTCAACCGATAGCGGCGGCCCTGGAACTTGTAGGTCAGCCGCTCGTGGTCGATGCCCAGGAGATGGAGCATCGTGGCGTGGAAGTCGTGCACGTGCACGGGATCCTTGACGACGTTGTAGCCAAACTCGCAGGTCTCGCCCCACGTCGTGCCCGGCTTGATCCCGCCGCCGGCCATCCAGATCGTGAAGCACCGCGGATGGTGGTCGCGGCCGAAGTCGGCCCCGGGCCGGTAGAGACCCTGGCAGTAGTTCGTGCGGCCAAACTCACCCCCCCAGACCACGAGCGTGTCGTCGAGCATCCCGCGCTGGGCGAGATCCTCCACGAGCGCCGCGGCCGGGCGATCGGTCTGCCGGGCCTCCGAGGCGATGCCCCCCTTCAAGCCGCCGTGGTGATCCCAGTCTTGGTGGTAGAGTTGGATGAACCGCACGCCCCGCTCGGCCAGCCGCCGAGCGAGCACGCAGTTGGCGGCGAAGCTGCCGGGGTCGCGAGCCTCGGGGCCATAGGTGTCGAGCACGCTTGCCGGCTCGTCGGAGAAGTCGGTCACCTCCGGCACGCTCGCCTGCATCCGGAAGGCCATCTCGTAGTTGGCGATCCGGGCCGCGATCGCGGCGTCGGGCGTGGCGGCGAACTGGTGCTCATGGAGCTCCCGCAGCCCGTCGAGCAGGGCTCGGCGGTTCTCCCGCGACACGCCGGGCGGGTTGCTCACATACAGCACCGGGTCGCCCCCGGAGCGGAACCGCACCGCCTGGTGCTTGGGCGGCAGGAAGCCCGCGCCCCAGAGGTGGCTCATCAGCGGCTGGCCCCCCTTGTTCTTCGTGATCAGGACCACGAATGAGGGCAGGTCGTCGTCGGCGGTGCCGAGCCCGTAGTCGAGCCAGGCCCCGATGCTCGGCCGGCCCGGGATCTGCGAGCCGCTCTGCATGAAGGTCACACCGGGGCCGTGGTTGATGCTCTCGGTGTGCATCGAATGGATGAAGCAGAGCCGGTCGGCGATCTTGGCCGTGTGGGGCAAGAGGCTCGAGACCCAGGCGCCGCTCTGGCCGTGGCGGGCGAAGGCGAAGGGGGAGGCCGCCAGCGGGATCGAACTCTGGTTGCCCGACATCCCGGTGAGCCGCTGACCGCCGCGGACGCTCTCCGGTAGTTGCTCGCCGTCCCGCTCCTTGAGCAGCGGCTTGTGGTCGTAGAGATCGAGCTGGGAGGGGCCGCCCGACTGACACAAATAGATCACCCGCTTGGCCTTGGGCGGGATGTGAAAGCCATCGAGCACGCCGCCGCTCGACCCCGCGGGCAGCGCGAGTCCCCCCGCGCCAACCTCAGCTGCGGCCTGCCGGGCGAGCATGTGGGCCAGGGCGACCGAGCCGAAGCCCGCCCCGAACTGCCCGAGCCACTGCCGCCTGCCGATCGAGGCCGGCTGCACGGGAAGTTGCTGCGAGGGAACGTGCAGCACAGGAAAAAGGTTCATCGCTTCACCACGCTTTCGTCGTAGTTCATCAGGGCGTTGATCACGCTTGCCGCGGCCGCCACCTCGACGGCCGGCAGGGCTTCGTTTCGCTTGGTCTGCCCGAGGCCCGCGAACTTCGCCGCGTCCTCCGTCCGGGCCGCATACCACTCGAGCTGGCCGGCGTACATCCGCTGGAGGATCACCCGTTGGGTGTCGTCGGGGGGCCGGCTCGTGAGCCGCTCGAAGGCGAGGGCCAGCGTGGCGGGAGCGTCGCCCTGCGTTTCGGCGAGCAGTTTCTCGGCCAGCACCCGGGCCGCCTCCACGAACTGCACTCCGTTCAGGAGCACGAAGGCGTGGAGCGGCGTGTTGGTGGTGTCACGCTTCGCCACGCAGACCACCCGCTTGGGCACGTCGAAGGCCTCGAGCATCGGGGCCGGACCCGTGCGCCGCCAGTAGGTGTAGAGGCTGCGGCGGTAGAGCGCCTCGCCGGAGCCGGCGGCCTCGGGCTTGAAGGAGTCGGGCAGGTCGTAGGTCTTCACGGGCGGACCGCCCACCTTCTCCACGAGCAGCCCCGCCGAGGCCAGCGCCCCGTCGCGGATCATCTCGGCGGGTAGGCGGTGTCGTGGGCCGCGGGCGAGCCAGACGTTGAGCGGGTCGTCGGCCATCGTCTTCTCATCCGCGATGCTTCGTTGCCGGTAGGTTCGCGAGAGCATGATCGACTTGATGAGTTGCTTCATGTCCCAGCCGAAGCCGCCGGCACTCTCCGGATGGGAAAACCTCCAGGCCAGGAGGTCGAGCACCTCCGGATAGTCGGGCCGCGGTGACTGGCTGCCGAGGTCCTCCGGCGACTGCACGAGCCCCAGGCCGAACAGCGACTGCCAGATGCGGTTCACCGTCACCCGGGCCAGGAGCGGGTGGTCCGGATCGACGAGCCACTTCGCGAGGCCGAGTCGGTTCTTCGGCAGGTCGGGCGGGAACGGGGGCAGGGCGGCGGGCGTGGCCGGCTCCACGGCCGCGCCCCGCTTGTCGTAGTCGCCCCGCTCGAGGATGTGGGCCACCTTCGGCTCGGCCAGTTCCCGCATCACCATGATCTCGGCCGGCCGCTCAGCGAGGTCGTCGCGGCCGCGGCGGGCGTCTTCGAGCGTGCGGCGGGCGGCGGCGGCGGTCTCGTCGAAGGCGGCCGCGGCGTAGTCGCCGAGCAGTTCGGCCGGCTCCCGCTTCTCGAGGGCCGCGGCGATCGTGCCCGGCGCGACGAGCTCACGGATCTCGAGCGGCGAGAGCGCCCGGTCGAAGACGCGGAAGTCGTCGACGAGCCCCTCCTTGAAGCCGTGGTCGCGAAACCGCTCGCCGATCGCGATCGTGTCGCCGCCGCCGCCGGTGATCTCGCGGGTGAGACTGTCGCGGACGATCTCGGTGGCCGCCGCATGGCCGTTCACGAAGATCTTCAGGCCCGCCGCCTTGCCGGAGCCGTCGCTCGTCACCGCCACGTGCAACCACTCGGCCACGGGCAGCGGTTCGGCCGCCCGCACGCTCACCGCATCGCCCGGCCAGAAGTGGACGAGCGACCAGCGGAGGTGGCCCTCCGCGACGAGCAGTTCGTAGCCGCGGCTGGCCGCGTCGGTCCAGGCCCGCGAGCGATGAAACACGACGGCCCGGTCATACCGCGCGGCCGCCTGGAGCCAGAGCGAGACGGTGAAAGGATGGCTGCGGCGGAAGTTGCCGACGGGCGTGGTCACGGCATGGTCGCCGGTCAGCCGGATGGCCTGCCCCTCCTTGCCGGGCACGAGCGTGTTGTCCGCCGGCGAGGTGGCGGGGCGATCGTCGGCGAGCGTGCTTGCGAACTTGCCGTCGGGCCGCCGCTCGTCGAAGGCGTAGCGGGCGAGCTCACCGGGGATCGTGCCGACGGCCTGGGCCGCGAGCCCCGCGGGCTTCTCCCCCTTGCCGGCCGCCCAGTCGGCCACCGCCCGCCGCACGGCCGCCTCGCGGTCGGCGAGCAGGGCGGATGCTTCCGCGCAGGCTTCGTCGGCCTTTGCCAGGGCTGCCGCGGCCTGGTCGCCCACGAGCCTGAGCTTGGGAGTGGGCGTGGCGTCGGTGAAGTATGAATACAGCCCCGCCTCATCCACGTCGTCGAAAAAGGCGAAGAGCTGGTAGTACTCCTGCTGCGAGAGCGGGTCGAACTTGTGGTCGTGGCAGCGGCAGCACTCGAGCGTGAGCCCGAGGAAGGCCGTGCCGAAGGTGGTGACGCGGTCGTTGACGTAGTTGACGCGATACTCCTCCTCCACGCTGCCGCCTTCCGATTCTTGCGGATGCAGCCGGTTGAAGGCCGTGGCCAGGATCTGTTCGGGCGACGGGTTGGGCAGCAGGTCGCCGGCGAGCTGCCAGAGCGCGAACTGGTCCCAGGGAAGGTTGTCGTTGAAGGCCTTGATCACCCAGTCGCGCCAGGGCCACATCGTGGGCCGCGGGCGGTCGACCTGGAAGCCGTAGCTGTCGGCGTAGCGGGCGAGATCCATCCAGTCGGCGGCCATTCGCTCGCCGTACCGCGGGCTGGCCAGGAGCCGGTCGAGGAGTTTTTCGTAGGCGTCGGGCGAGGCATCGGCCACGAAGGCCTTCACCTCGGCGGGCGTGGGAGGCAGGCCGGTGATGTCGAAGCTCACGCGGCGGATGAGCGTGGTGCGGTCGGCCTCGGGCTGGAGAACGAGCCCACGGCGGGCGAGTTTGTCGGCGACGAGTGAGTCGATGCCGGCCGCGGCGTCGACGGCCTCGGGTCGACTGGGCGGCACGAACGCCCAGTGTGGCTCGTAGGTCGCCCCCTCGGCGATCCACCGCTTGAGGGCGGCCACCTGCTCGGCCGAGAGCCGGCCAATCTTGGCCTCGGGGGGCGGCATCACGATGTCGGGGTCGTCGGAGACGACGCGGGCGAGCAGTTCGCTCGCCGCGGCGTCCTCGGGCACGATCGCCCGCAGGCCGCTGTCGAGCTCCGCGGTCGCCTGCTCGAAGGTGTCGAGCCGCAGCCCGGCTTGCCGGTTCGCGCTATCGGGGCCGTGGCAGGCGAAGCAGTTCTCCGAGAGGATCGCCCGGATGTCGTTGTTGAAGGAGAGCCGCGCAGGGGTCTTGGCGGTCGGGGAGTCGGCCAGCACAGCTGTCGGCGCGATGCCTGCCAGGGCAGCCAGCAGGAGACAGAGCGATGGCCGGGACCAGGTCGAGCAACCCATGTGACACACGATCCTGTCAGGGGGTCACCCGCGTCGCCGACCCGGGCCGGTGGGCCGGATCGCGGACCAGCGAGGCTGGTCGATCGGCGGGACGAAGGCTGCTCAGCAGCTTTCGGACTTTCTGGCTTCAGTATAGCCACGCCGCCGAGGGGCGTCTCGTGACCGGCTCCGACCTCACTCGCCGCCGGCTTCGACGATGATTTTCGCCCCGGGGAGCCGCGCCCGCAGGCTGGCCGCCCCCGCGGCGTCGACGGCGGTGCGCGTCAGATAGAGCTCGCGGAGCGACGTCAGCTTTGCCAGTTGGTCGAGGCTGGCGCTGGAGACGGCCGTCGAGCCGATGTGGAGGAAGGCGAGCTCCTTCATGCCGGCCAGCGCTGCGAGCCCAGCGTCGGTGAGCTGGGTGTTGTCGAGGTTGAGCCAGCGGAGCTTGACGAGCGGCGCCAAGTGGGCGATGCCGATATCGCCGACGGGTACCCGCCAGAGGTTCAGCCGCTCGAGCGCCGTGAGCCGGCCGATCGGCTCGAGCGCCGCGTCGTCGAGCGACACGCATTCGCTGACGTCAAGGTCGGTGAGGTGCGACAGTTTTTCCAGGGTCGCGAGGCCGGCGGCCGTGACGCTGGTCTTCGCCAGCCGCAGCCGCTTGAGGGCCGGAAACCGGGCGATCACGGGGAGGGCGTCGTCCCCCACGAGCGTCTGGGCAAGTGTCAGATCCTCGAGCTTCTGGAGCGGCGCGAGCGTCTCGAGGCCCGCCTCGCTCACCCAGAGGAAGTCGAGCATCAAGGCCCGCAGCGAGGTGAGCTTTGCGACGTGAGCCATGCCGGCGTCGTCCACCGTCGTGGCCCCTGACTTACCGGAGAGCCGCAGGGCCGCGAGGTTCCGGAGATTCACGAGGTGGGCCAGGCCGGCGTTGGAGATCCGGCAGTCTCGCAGGTCGAGGTTCTTGAGGGTGGCGATCTTTCCCAGCGGCACGAGGGCGGCGTCGGTCGCATCGGTGCCGGCGAGCACCACGCTCGCGAGCGCCGGCAGCTCGGGCAATCTCGCGAGCACGGCCGGATCGACGGCGGGGCCTGCGAACCGCACCTCCACGATCGAGCCAGCGTCATCCTGCTTGACGATCGCGCCAGCCGCGACGAGATCGGCCTTCGAGGGCGGAGCCGCGGAAGCGGCAGAGGGCCCGATCAGGACGGCAATCAGGAGCGACGCGATCCGGAGTCGGGGCATGGCGATTCTCGGGCGGGCGTTGACGAAGCAGCCGCCGCTTTGCGGCTGGTTGACGGGAAAGATACCATGCCGGGGCAGCGTGTTCCGCGTGGCTCTGCCACGGCGCATTCACCCGGAGATCGTTCTCATGTCGTCGAGTCGCCTGCCCGCCCGGCGTGTTTCCCGGCGCGAGGTGATCAAGTCGTTCTCAGCCGGTGCCGCCGGCCTCTCGGCGGGCGTGTTCACGGGGCTCATGCCGCGGCCGTCGCTGTCCGCCAACGACAAGCTCCAGATCGCCTGCATCGGCGTGGCGAACCGGGCCACGGAAAACGTCGGCGGCGTCTCGGGTCAGGCGATCGTGGCCCTCTGCGACATCGACGACACCTATCTCGACCGCTACACGAAGCCCGAGCCGCGGTTCCCCGGCGCGCGGGTTTACAACGACTACCGTGAGCTGATCGACAAGGAATCCGGCAAGGTCGATGCCGTGGTGGTGAGCACGGCCGACCACCACCATGTGCCCGCCTCGATCCGCGCGGTCCGCAAGGGGATGCACGTCTACTGTGAGAAGCCGCTGGCCCACACGGTGGCCGAGGCCCGGCTAGTGGCCGACGAGGCGAAGAGGGCGGGCGTGGCCACGCAACTCGGCACGCAGATTCACGCCGGCGACAACTACCGCCGCGTGGTCGAGATCATTCGGTCCGGTGCGATCGGGCCGGTCGAGGAGGTGCACGTCTGGGTGGGCAAGGGCTGGGGTGGCGGCGAGCGGCCGCCGAAAGACAAGGAGCAGGAACCGCCCGCGCACCTCCACTGGGATCTCTGGCTCGGCCCGGCCCCCGTGCGGCCCTTCGTGCCGGGCGTCTACCACCCGGCCAACTGGCGGCGCTGGTGGGACTTCGGCAACGGCACGCTCGGCGACATGGGCTGCCACTACATGGACCTCCCCTTCTGGGCCCTCGATCTCAAGCATCCCACCGCCTGCGAGGCCGAGGGGCCGCCGGTGCATCCCGAGACCTGCCCGCTGGGGCTGATCGTCCGCTATGACTTTCCGGCCCGCGGCGACCAGCCCGCACTCAAGTTCACTTGGTACGACGGCAACATGACGCCCAAGGAGGTCAAGGGTCAGCGGGTGCCCGGCAGCGGCGTGATGTTCATTGGCCGCGACGGGATGATGTTCGCGGACTACGGCTCCTACAAGCTCTTCCCCCAGGAGAAGTTCGCCGGCTTCACGCCGCCGCCGCAGTCGATCCCGAAGTCGATCGGCCACTATGCGGAGTGGATCCAGGCCTGCCGCGAGGGTACGCCCACGACCTGCAACTTCGGCTACTCCGGGCCGCTCTCGGAGGCCGTGCTCCTGGGCAACGTGGCCTACCGGTCGGGCAAGCGCATCGAGTGGGACGGCGCCGCCACGAAGGTGACCAGTTCCCCCGAGGCCGATGCGATCGTTCGCAAGGTGTATCGGGCGGGCTGGGAAGTGGCCTGAGCGGCGACCATTTGGGCCACGCGTGCTCACGCAGCCCTCACATAGCGCGGCTAGTCTACACCGCGGAAAATCCGGCAGCCACTCGCATCCGTAGGCCCGACATGAAGCGACTCGCACTCGCCGCGTTTGGCGTTGTTTTTCTTCTGTTGTCAGGTGTGGCCGCTGCTCAGCCGCTGTATCGCTCCGGCGGCGGAGCGTGGAATGAAATCGACGCGACCTGGGGCACGAGTTCCGGCGGCCCCTATGCCGCCGCTGTCTGGAACAGCACCATTCCAAATCAGGCTGTGCTCGAAGGATCCGGGGGCACGCTCACGCTCGGGAGCGGCGTGACTGCCAACTCGCTTACCTTCGACGCCGCGGGGTTCGTGATTCAAGGCGGCACCCTCGGCTTTGCCGGCACCACGCCGACGATCGTGGCCAATCAGGATGCCGAGATCTCGAGCGGGATTAGTTCGGCAACTTTGCGGAAGGAGGGCACCGGCCAACTGACGCTCGGCGGTGGCGTGGCCCTGACCGAGGGCATGGTGCTCACGGCCGGGCGCACGAGCTTCGAGGGCGGCGGCACCTACGTCGCCGGCACGGCGTCACCGGTGACCGTCGGGTCCGGGAGTGGCAGCCGTGCGGTGCTCGAGCTCGCCGGTAGTGGCACGGTCTCGCTCGCGGACGCGGTTGCGAGTGCCTTGTTTCGCGTCGGCACCGGCAGCGGGGCGTCGGGAGCGGTGTTCCACAACGCGGGCGATGTCCGGATCGGCAGTACCAACCTCTATTCATATCTCACGGTCGGGAACTCAGCGGCCTACGGGTACTACCGGATGGAGGGCGGCTCGATCGACGTCGGCAGCGGCGGCGGCCGGCTGGGGCTGACCGTCGGCGACGGCAGCGGCGGGCTCGGCGTCTGGGAGCAGACGGGCGGGACGGCGACGTTCAACCGCTACATCGTGATCGGCAACGGCAACATCGCCTCCCGGGGCGAGGCGACCCTGACCGGCGGCACCTTGAACCAGACGCTCGGGGGCAACTACCTGCTGGTCGGCGACGATGGCCCGGGGCGGCTGAATCTCGGCACGCTCGGGGGCGGCACGGCGTTGATCTCGACGGCGGCAAACGTGAAACTCGGTGAGGCGGGGACCGTCGCGAGCGGGCATCTGAATCTCAACTCAGGCACGCTGCGGTTCACCGTTTCCGGTGGTGGCATCAGGGCCGACATCGACGGGCGGGACACGCCGGGCCGCGAACTGGCGGTGGCCCTCAACGGCGCGACGATCCAGTCGGCCGCCAACACCATCAAGCTCATTTGGGGCGGCACCGACGCCCCGCTCACCACCCGGCTCTACAACGGTGGCGCGGTGATCGACACTCAGGGCTTCGCCGCCACCATCGAGACGCCGATTCTCGCGACCACCGGCAACGGCATCTACCGCGCCAGCCAGTTTGCTGGCACGCCCACGGGCGAGCCCGGGGCGGGCTACATCGGCGTGCCGCAGGTGGCCGTGAGCGGTGGCAGCGGCAGCGGCGCCCAAGTGAATGCGATCGTCGACTTTGTGACCGGCACGATCAACGGCTTCCGCATGGTGAACCCCGGGCAGGGCTACCTGGCCGGTGACACGCTCACGCTCTCGCTCTCGGGAAACGCCGGCAGCACGGTCGCCGCACCGTATCAATACACGCTGCAGGCGGCGGACCTCGCCGCCAATGGGACGGGCATCTTTCGCAAGCAGGGCGCGGGCACGCTGACGCTTACGGCTGCGAACACATTCGTCGGCGAGACGCGGGTCTCGGCGGGCACGCTCAAACTCGCTGCCACCGGTTCGCTGCTTTCCTCGCGGATCACCATCGAGACGGGGGCTCTGTTCGACGCCTCCAGCGTCGCGGGCTTCCAGCTTGCCGCGGGCCAGTCGCTCGCCGGGGCGGGCACCTTCGCGGGGAGCCTGCTGGTGGACTCGGGCGCGGGACTCGTCTTCGATGCCGCGAGTCCGCTGACGGTGGTCTCGGGCACGGTCTCGTTCGGTGCGGGCTTCGGGATCGACGACATCATCGGTCTGGATGGCACGACGGTCGCCGCCGGCACCTACACGCTGATCGACGGCACCGTCGATCTCACCGGCCTGGCGAACGTGGGCTTCGCGAACCGGCTCGCCATCGGTGGCGGCCAGGAGGCGTACTTCCAGGGAGGCAGCCTGCAGGTCGTGGTGGTGCCGGAGCCGGCCCTATCGGCAATCGCGGCGGTCGGCCTGCTCGGCGGCCTTGTGGTGGCGTGGCGGCGTGGGCAGGACAAGAAAGGAAACTAAAATCATGGCACTCTCTCGTCGTGAGCTTCTCGTGGCCGTGCCCGTGGCGGGTCTGGCTGTCGCTTCCGGTCTGCCGGCCCGCGGGGAAGCATCGGCGGCCCCGCGTCGGGTGCTGCGACTCGCCCACCTCACCGATCTCCACATCCAGCCGGAGCGCGAGGCGGCCCGGGGTGTGGCGGCCTGCCTCGAGCACGTGCAATCGCTGCCCGAGCGAGCGGGCCTCGAGGCCCCCGACCTCATCGTCACTGGTGGCGACACAATCATGGACTGCCTCGAGACCGGCCGCGATCGCACCAAGCTCCAGTGGGACCTGTGGCGGAAGGCGAAGGCGGATCACTGCGGCCTCGAAGTCAGGAGCGTGATCGGCAACCACGATGTCTGGGGCTGGACCAAGTCGAAGGCGGGCACCAAGGGGGACGAGCCGCTCTACGGCAAGGCCTGGGCCTGCGAGGAGTTCGGCCGGGCGACGCCCTGGGAAAGCTTCGACAAGGGGGGCTGGCACATCGTCCTGCTCGACAGCACCTTCCCGCATCAGGAGAGCTACATCGGCAAGCTCGACGACGCCCAGTGGGACTGGCTGGAGAAGGACCTGGCCGCCGTGCCTGCGGCGACGCCGGTGCTCGTGATCTCGCACATCCCGATCCTCTCCATCTATCCCCTGGCCGTCGGCCGGCCCGAGTCCGAGGGCGACGCGCTGCCCACCTTCACGGTCAACGGAAATCTCGTGCACGTGGACCACGCCCGTTTCCAGAAGCTCTTCGCCAAGCACCCCCAGGTGAAGGCCTGCCTCAGCGGCCACCTCCACATCGTCGAGGACATCGAGTACGGCGGGATGCGGTATCTGTGCAGCGGCGCGGTGGCGGCTGGCTGGTGGCGGGGGTTCCACCACGGCACCGACTACGGCTACTCGCTCGTCGATCTCTTCGACGACGGCACCGTGGCCTGCCGCTACGTTCCCTACGGTTGGAAGACGCAGGCGTGAGCCCGGACCGAGAGCCGGTTTCTCCGCGGAAAATCCGCGTGGATGGGTGACCTCTCGACCGCCGGTCGATCGTGGGCTACTCTACAGGGCCCCGCGATCGAGCCTTTTCCGACCCCGAACCCCAGCCCCAGAACGAGTTCCGAGCCATGGCCGCCACCGCTTCCGAAGCTTCCTCCGCCGCCAGCATGAAGGGCGCGGGCCACACCTACGCCGTCGTCGTGGACGGCGGCCGGCAGTACCGCGTGATGGAGGGCATGGAGCTCGAGATCGACTTTCGCCACCTGCCGGCCGGCGGGGAGGTGGTGTTCGACGACGTCCTGGCCGTCAGCAAGGCCGGCAAGCTCACCCTCGGCAAGCCGAAGGTGAAGGGCGCCACGGTCAAGGCCGAGGTCGTGGGCCTCGTGCAGGGCGAGAAGATCTTCGTGCAGAAGTTCAAGCGGCGGAAGAACTACCGCCGCCGCACCGGCCACCGGGCGATCTCCACGAAGATCCGCGTCTCGAGTATCACGGCCTGAAGCGGTCAGAGCCCGAGGCCCGCCAGCGGGCCGCCGGCGCGGCAGAGGGCGTCCACCGCGGCGGTGACGGCCGGATCCTCCTCCACCGGTGGCGCGTGGTGGGGCTTGAGACGCGCGTCGATGACGAGCGGCCCACGGCAGCCCCAGTGCTTGTTGCGGATTTCTGCCTCGACGCCGTGGACGTCGGCCGCGGGGTTCGACCGCGTGAACGTGGTCCAGAGGAAGTTTTCGAGCGTGGCGGCGGTGAAGCTGGCGTCGTCCACCACGACCACGAGCGGAAACTGCCGCAGCGGATGCTCGTGGTCGATCGCAGCGCAGAGCCGCTCGACGTCACCGCCCCAGCCCGCCGTGCCGGCCGAGGCCCAGATCGCCGCGTCGCTCGGGGCCGCAAGCTGTGGCCGCGGCTCGATCCGCGGCCCCTCCACGGCCACCACGCCCGGCAGGCAGACGCGGGGATTCGCGAAGCCGTGCGGGAGCGGGATGCCCGCGGGCAGCTCCGTTGGCAGGTCGCGCATCGCCGGCCCCCGCGCCGCGACCACGAGCTTCGAGCCCGAGTTGAAGCCTGAGCCCGAGTAGTCGAGCGTGTCGATCGTGGTCTCGGTGTGGAAGTGGCAGTCGCGCCGCCAGTCGGCCCGGGCGAGCAGGCAGCCCAAAAACTCCCGCACGTAGTGGGCGTCGAGGCCGGGGCAGTCGCCACCACTTACGATGAACAGGTATTTGGCGAGCGAGAGCTGCCCCTGGCCGAGGATCGCGGAGGCCTGCGTGAGCAGCTCCGCCGGCCGGTCCGACTTCTTCCAGGGCATGTACCGCTCGCTGCCGACGGCGAGCAGGAGCGGGTGCACGCCCGAGGCGTCCACGGCATGCACGCTCGAGATGCCCGGCAGGACGGTGGGGATCACCGGGCCGGTGAGCTCGTGCACGAGCCAGCCGAAGAGCGTGTCTTCCTGGGGCGGGCGGCCCACGACCGTGACCGGCCAGATCGCCCCCTCGCGGTGCCAGACATGATCGACCCGCATCAGCGGAAACTCGTGCCGGCGGGCGTAGTAGCCGAGGTGGTCGCCGAACGGGCCCTCGGGCTTCGACGCCCCGGGCGCGACGGTGCCCTCGATCACGAAGTCGGCGTCGGCATAGATCGCCGGCCGGCCCGGCCGCCGGATCATCGGGATCCGGTGACCCGCGAGCACGCCGGCAAACGTCAACTCAGCCAGCCCCTCCGGCAGTGGCATCACGGCCGACACGGCCATCGCCGGGGAACCGCCGAGAAAGATCGCCACCCTCAAGGGCTCGCCGCGGGCGAGGGCCGCGGCGTGGTGGAGGCCGATGCCGCGGTGCAACTGGTAATGGAGGCCCACCTCCCGTTCGGGCTCATACTCGTTGCCGCCGAGTTGCACCCGATACATGCCCAGATTCGAGTGCTTGGGAGACGGGCGGTTTGGGTCTTCCGTGTAGACGGCCGGCAGCGTCACGAACGGGCCGCCGTCGCCGGGCCAGGAGACCACCTGCGGCAGCCGCGAGAGCGCCGTCGAGCGGGCCATCGCCGGGCCACTCCGCACCATCCGGGGCAGCATCGCCAGGGCGTCATACGGGCTCCGCCAGTAGCGGGCCGGCTTTTTGAGCGCGGCCGTGGGGTCGATCTTGAGCTCCACGAGCCGCCGCACCCGGTCGAGCGAATCGGCGAAGATCCGCTCGATCCGCCGCTTCGTGCCGTAGAGGTTCACCAAAACGGGGAAGGTGGTGCCCTTGGGCCGCGTGAACAGCACGGCCGGACCCCCGGCCCGGAACAGCCGCCGCTGGATCTCGGCGATCTCCAGATGCGGATCGACCGGATGGTCGATGGCCACGCACTGGCCCTCCCGACGAAGGGCGTCGGTGCAGTCGCGGAGCGAGCGAAATCCCATGCGGCGTGGTCCTCTCGGGCGTGCCTATCCTAGGCGGCTGCGGGGATCCCGTCCGCGTGAGCCGGTAGACTATCGCTCCCCCGATTCCGCCCGCAGGATGCGTCCCATGGTCAAGCTCACCTCCACCTACGAAGGCGGCCTCCGCTGCCAGGCCACCCACGGCCCCTCCGGCACCACGCTCGTCACCGATGCCCCGGTCGACAACCACGGCAAGGGCGAAAGCTTTTCCCCCACCGACCTCGTGGCCACGGCGTTGGGAGCCTGCATGATGACGATCATGGGGATCGTGGCTGACCGTCGCGGCCTCGACCTCACCGGGATGACGGCCGAGACCGAAAAGCTGATGACGGCCGCCCCGCCGCGACGGATCGCCTCGCTCAAGACGACGATCACCGTCCCGCTGCCGGCCGACCACGAATCCCGGCCGGTGCTGGAGCAGGCAGCCCTCACCTGCCCGGTACATAAGAGCCTCCACCCCGAGATCGACGCGGCCATCGAGTTTGTCTGGACGGGCTGAGCCCCGGGCCGAAGGAGTTTTGGGGGATGCGCCTCACCGTCATTCACACGTCCGTTGCGTTCCTCCTGCTGGCGGCCGTGGCCCCGGCTCCCGGCGCTGCCGGCGAGCCGGCCGGAGACCTGCTCGTCAGTCGGATCGCGCTTGGCTCCTGCGCCAAGCAGGATCGCCCGATGCCGATCTGGTCGGCCGTGAGCGGGTTCAAGCCGGACGTCCTGCTCTTGCTCGGTGACAACGTCTACGGCGACACCGAAGACATGGCGGTGCTGCGAGGAAAGTACGACCTCTTGGCCGCCGACCGCGGCTTCGGCGCGGTCCGCAACACGGTGCCGATCGTCGCGGTCTGGGACGACCACGACTACGGCGTCAACGACGGCGGCAGCGAGTATCCGATGAAGAAGGAGTCGCAGCAGGTGTTCCTCGACTTCTTCGGGATCCCGGCCGACGCGCCGGTGCGGAAGCGCGAGGGCATCTACCGCCAGCTCGTGGTGGGCCCGCCGGGCCGCCGCGTGCAGTTCATCTGTCTCGACACGCGGTTTCACCGCTCCCCGCTGGCCTCGATCCCGAGAGCGGAGCGGGTGAAGGGCAGGGGGCCGTATGTCCCCAGCGACGATCCCGAGGCCACGATGCTCGGGGCCGCCCAGTGGGAGTGGCTGGCGAAGGTGCTCCGCCAGCCGGCCGATGTGCGGATCGTGCTCTCGAGCATCCAGGTGGCGAGCACGGAACACGGGTGGGAGCACTGGGGCAACTTTCCCGCCGAGCGGGCCCGGCTGCTGAAGGCGCTGCGGGAGTCGGAGGCTGCTGGCGTGATCATCGTCAGCGGCGACCGCCACTCGGCCGAGATCAGCATGATCCCGACCGGCGAGGAGGCCCTGGCCTACCCGCTCTTCGACCTCACGGCCAGCAGCTTGAACCAGCCCAAGCGGGTGGATACCGACGACGAGCCCAACCGCCACCGGTCCGGAGCCCGATTTCACGGAGAGAACTTCGGGTCGATCGAGATCGACTGGGAGTCGGCCGCGGACGGCGGCTCGCCGGCCGTGCGGCTGGCGATCCACGACGTGGACGGCAAGGTGGTACGGTCGGCGGAGATCCCCGCGGGCGAACTCGCTCCAGCCCCTGTGCCATAAGCGAACGTCCGGCGAGATGGCACGGGCAACCCCGGCCCCCACACTGCTTGCTTCCGTCATGCCCGACCTGTTCGCCGCCTCCCGCGCCGCCAATGTCGCCCGGGCCGCACCGCTGGCGGCCCGGATGCGGCCCCGCCGGCTGGCCGACTACGTCGGGCAGGCGGAAATCGTCGGCGCGGGAAAACTCCTGCGGCGGCTGATCGAGGCTGACCGGCTCGGCTCGGTGATCCTCTACGGGCCCCCGGGCGTGGGCAAGACGACGCTCGCCGAGATCATCGCCACCGAGACGCGGCGGCGGTTCCTCGAGCTCTCGGCGACGGCCTCCG
>CAMCPF010000015.1 GCA_945876515.1 Candidatus Kuenenia stuttgartensis | reverse complement strand
TGACCGACGAATCGCCCATGCGGGCCCAGGTCGCTCTCGCCGGCCGTCGCGACCGCCTGGCGCGGATCGTGAATCGCTGCCTGCAGATCGACGCCGACGACCGCTACGACTCGGTGCGGGAGTTTTCGTCCGCGGTGCGTTCCCACCTCCAACGCTGCGATGACTCGCGGCTGCACCGCAGGCGTTCCGGCCGGATGATCCTCTGGGGGATCGTGCTCGCCGTGGAACTGGCCGTGATCACCGCGCTCGTCATCCGCGGCCGGTTCACGCCCCCCGTGTCACGGCCCGTGTTCGAGGTCGAGGGGCCCGCGCAGGCGCAAGCAGATCGGCCGCCAGCCGCATGATGGCTAGCGCTCGTTCCACGGGGGCGTAGGATTGGGCTGGGCCCAGAGTCCGAGGCTCCTGGTCTGGGCATCGGTCTGGGCGGCGGCGAACGCCGGATCGGCCGCCACAGGATCGGCCCAGGCATTGCCGGTCGCCACCATCTGCCGGTTGACGTCCTGACCGTCGATGAACAGCCTGCCGAGCCACGTGCCGTTGGCGTCACGGCCCGCATCGACCACCTCCACCGTCCGCCCGAACACCATCCCGGCGAGCGCCTCGCGGGAATCGCGGCCGTAGGATTGGCTGCTCTCCGGGGCGTCGATGCCGGCCAGCCGCACCTTCTGCTGCTGGCCCGCCTCGTCGAGACAGGTGACGGTGTCGCCGTCGTAGACCCCGACCACCCGCCAAGCGTGACGGGCCACCGGCACGGCCGGCGGCGGCGCTGGCTGGAGCGGCTGCATCTGCGGCGTGAGGCCGGGTGACGGTGATGCCGGCGGGGCGACTGACGCGGGCGAGGGCTGCATCGCGGCGGCCGTGGCACCGCCGATGGCGGCGGCCGCCGCCCATTCGCTCGGCGGCGCCTGGGATGGAACAGGCGCCGGAGGCTGGGCGACTGCCTGCGGCGCCGCGGGCACCCACTGCGTGGGCGGCGGGGCGAGCGTGTTGGGCACGGCGGCACCGGCGCCGCCCCAGGCGGACTCGGCCACCGGCGGCTGTGAAGCCGGCAGCGGGCCCGGCGGCAGGAGCGCTGACCCCTGGAGGGCCCGCGAGTTGTCGGGGAACTGGTAGGCGGGCCGGTAGCGGGTGACCGTGCCCGGCGTCAGGGTCGTCGCCACCGGAGCGGCGCCGGTCGTGGCGTAGTTCCAGCCGTTCGGCATCGGGGCCGCCGCAGGCTGGGCGTTCCACCCGCGGCGGTTCACCTGCGGCGCGGCGGGCACCGGCGGGCCGGACTGGTACGTGAAGACGTAGGTCGGCGCGAAGAACATCGTCACCGGCCTGCCGTCCGGCCCGACGCCCTGATATGGCACGGCCTGCGGCTGCCAACCCGGCGGAATGACGCCGCCCTGGATGACCGCGGTCGGCAGCGGCGGCACCTGCCAGTAGGCCGGCGGGCCCGCGGCCGGGTTCGCGGTGGTCGTGGCGGGAGTCGCCACGCTGGCGGTCGGTTCGTCAGCGTTGATCGCCGCCGCAGCGACGGCAGTCAACAGCGCCGACAACACACACGCCACGCTGCCACGCCGACTCCTGCCCCGCTCGTCGACCTCGCATCGCTTCACGTCGTCGATCCTCGGCATGATCATGACCCGTCCGCCCGCGGATGATGCCCGCCGCCGCCGTTCGAGGCGAGAGCGGTTGCGCGGTTCTTCACCCATCGATCCATCGGCAGTGAGCCGGCAGTTTTTCGAGGTTCGCGGGTGGCCGCGAAGCCGACCGCCAGCGGCCCGCTTGCCGCCGCGGCACAGGCTGGGTGAACTGGGTGGCATGAGAACCCCGCGCCGACCGCCGATCGCTGCCGCGCTGACATGCCTGCTCCTCCTGGCCTGCCCCACCGCCGCGGCCCCCGTGGCGCCCGGCGGAACCGTGGCCGTGGGCCCACTGGTGCGGCTGGCCCGCGAGTCCGGCCTCCGGCTGGTGGAGGGCCGACACCTCGTGCTGGCCACCGATCGGCCGGTCCGCGAGGGGGATGGCGTCGCCGAGCTGCCAGCCGTCTTCGACGAGGCGTTCCTGGCGTGGTGCGGCCACTACGGCATGAACCCGGCCGACCACGCCGACTGGCGGTGCTTCGGCTGTCTCGTCGTCGATCGGGAGCGGTTCCGGGCCGCCGGCCTCCTGCCCGACACGGTGCCCCCCTTCGAGAACGGCTTCTGCGACCGCAATCGTTTCTGGCTGATGGACCAGTCGAACCCCGCCTACCGCCGCCATCTCCTCCTGCACGAGGGCGTCCACGCCTTCACGCTCACGCTCCGCGGGCTGGCGACACCCGTGTGGTACAACGAAGGCATCGCGGAGTATCTGGCGACGCACCGGCTTGCGCGCGAGGGCGACGAGGTGCGGTTCGCGTGGACGTCGATCCCCGCCCGCCCCGACGACGTCGAGCAGCTCGGCCGGATCGAGAAGCTCCGCGAGTCGTACGCGACGGGCCGCCCACCGGGCCTCGGCGACGTGCTCAGGCTGACGGTGGCGGAGCACGGCACGATCGCCGACTACGCCGCCAGCTGGGCGGCGGTGGCGATGCTCGCCAACCATCCGGCCTACGCCCGTGGGTTTGCGGCCCTCGAACGCGGCCCGCTCGGCCCCGAATTCAACGACCGGCTCGCCTCGCTGCCGGGCTGGGATCCGGACCGCGCGGCCCGCGACTACGCCGCCTTCGTCGGCGACATCGACTACGGCTGGGACTTTTCCCGGCTGGCGATCGACTGGTCGCCCGGCCTGCCGCTCAGCCGGCCCGTCACGCTGCCGGTCGCTGCGTCCCGCGGCTGGCAGAACACCGGCGTCGCGGTCGCCGCGGGCCGGCGGTATGCCTTCACCGCCACGGGCCGCGTGGGCCTGGGCTCGGTGACCGACTCAACCACGGGCGTCGTCACGCCGCTCGAGAGCGAGGCCGACGGAATCTCGCTCGAGTGGTACCGCGGTCGGCCGACGGGCCGGCTCCTGGTCGGCCAGTGGGTGCAGCGGCCGGCGGATGGCGGCGCGCCACGGTTCGAGGTGGTCGCCAGCGGAGCGCAGGGAGAGCTGACGGCCAGCGCCGACGGACCGCTGTATCTGCGGCTCAACGGGCCGCCCGGGCGACTGGCCGCACGCGACGGTACGATTTCCGTCTCGGTCGCGCCGCTTCCCTGACCAACGCGGCTTCCCACCCGGCGGCTGACCAACGCCGCTCCTCCCGCATGAGGCGTCCCATGCCGTCATCGACCCACGCGTCCGTCATGCTCGCCCTGCTCTGGGTCGCGGCGGCGACCGCCGCCGACCAGGCTCCGCCCGTCTCCGCGGCGCCGGTCTCCTTCGGCGGCCGCTATCCGCACCTGGCCGTCTCGAACGAGCAAGGCGAATGCGGGATCGGCGCGGTCGTGCCCTGGGCGGGCAAGCTGTGGTTCATCACCTACGGGCCGCACCTGCCGCTGGGCAGCGACGACGGCCTGTACGAGGTGGATCCGTCGCTCGCGCTCACCCGGAGGCCGGAGAGCGTCGGCGGCACGCCGGCCGCGCGGCTCATCCACCGCGAGACCGAAACCCTCGCCATCGGCCCCTACCTGATCGAGAAGTCGGGATCCGTGCATGCGATCCCGCCGGCCGAGATGGAGGGGCGGCTCACGGCCCATGCCCGCGGCCTCACCCACCCGGACCGCAGCATCCTCGTCTACGACATGGAAGGGCTGCTCTACGAACTCGACCTGGAGTTACGGAAGGCCAAGCGGCTCTTCGCCCGGGCCGTTCCCGGGTGGCACGGCAAGGGGGGTTATTCGGGCCAGGGCGTGCTCGTGGTGGCCAACAACGGCGAGCACACCGCCGGCTCGGCCAAGAAGTTCAAGCCCTTCGACTATGCCGTTCCCATCACCCGCGCGAACCAAAACGAGGCCGGCGTGCTGGCCGAGTGGGACGGAACCAGTTGGAAGCTGATCCGCCGCCGGCAGTTCACTGATGTCACCGGTCCCGGTGGAATCTGGGGCCCTCCCTCGCCCGACGCGCCCCTGTGGGCGATCGGCTGGGATGAAAAGAGCGTGCTGCTCATGGTCCGCAGCGCTGCCGACGCCACCTCCGGCCGGGATCCCTGGCACACCTTCCGGCTCCCGATCGCCTGCGCGAGCTACACCGGCGACCACGGCTGGCACACGGAGTGGCCGCGAATCCGGGAGGTGGTGCCCGCCGCCGGGGACAGCCCGGCACGGTTCATCCTCACGATGCACGGCGGCTGGTACGAGCTGCCGGCCACGTTCTCGGCGGAGAA
This sequence comes from Candidatus Kuenenia stuttgartensis, assembly GCA_945876515.1. Taxonomy (GTDB): domain Bacteria; phylum Planctomycetota; class Planctomycetia; order Pirellulales; family UBA1268; genus QWPN01. The sequence continues at coordinate 13,478 of CAMCPF010000015.1, read as the reverse complement.
CCCGGCCGGGCTGCGGCCGCTCTGCTCCCACCTCAAGATCACCGGCGACGTGGCTCCCTGGCAGGTGGCCGGCCGCGGGAGCATCGTGTTCGGCTGCGACGATACGGCGAAGTCGGGCTTCATGACCGCGCTGCAAAACACCCGCAACGACCTCAACGGCCGCTCCAACTCGAACCTCTGGTTCACCACGTGGGAGGGCCTGCGGGAACTCGGCGAGCCAGCCGGCACGGCCTACGCTTGGCGGCGGGAGGAGGTGAAGGCCGGTAAGCCGAGCGATCCGCTCCTGCTCGCCGGCTACGCGACGCGGGTCGTGCATCTGGCACACGGCGGGAGCGAGCCCGCCACGTTCACGCTCTCGGCCGGCTCCGCCGGCGCGTGGCACGAGTTGGCAACGGTGACCGTGCCGCCCAAGGGATCGTTGTTCAAGGTGCTGCCCGCCGACGTGGCCGGCGACTGGGTGCGGGTGACGGTCGATCGCGATCTGTCAGAGGCCACGGCCGTGTTTCGCTATGGTCGCCGCGGCGGTCAGATGGCCGACGCCGGCCTGTTCGCGGCGCTGGCCGACGCCACGAGCCATGAGCCGTGGACCGCCGCGGTGGTCCGGAGCGGCGCAGGCGAGGATCTGCCGCTCGACGTGCTGGCGACGCCCGTGGAGGGTGGCATCGCGGGGGCCCCTCAGCCCTGGCGGATCGGGATGGCCGGCGAGCGAATCGGCCCGGCGCGGCCGCTGGGCGCCGACGATGACGCGGCGAAGCTGCTCCGTGACAGAGCGATTCCCGCCTCGCCCACGGTCGAGTTCGACGCGGCGAGCGTGATCCTGCGGGAAGAGAAACAGGTGTTCCGCCTACCCAAGCCGCTCGACCCTGCGGTGGCCGCCGCCTATGAGCAGCCCTTCGCAACGGGCTGGCCCCGCGGACTGCGGGAGGTGGTGACGGCGCGTGCGCTCCTGAACGCCGCGGGCACGTTCTACGTCCTGCCGCGGACGACCAGCGGCGGTGCGGCCAAGATCCAGCCGGTCTGCAGCCACGGCAAGAAGATCACCGACTTCTGCTCGTGGCGGGGCCTGCTCGTGCTCGGAGGCGTGCGGGCGGCGGCCGCGGGAGATCCCCGCGTAATCGGCCCCGACGTCGCCGGGGAATCAGCCGGCGGCCCGGCCGCACCGGCCGTCTGGGTCGGCGACGTCGATGAACTCTGGAAACTCCCGCGGCCGACCGGCCGGGGCGGCCCGTGGCGTGGCACCGCGATCACCGCGGGAGCGGCGAGCGACCCGTACCTGATGGCCGGCTACGACCGCAAGCGGCTCGAGGTCTCGCACGACGCCCGCGAGCCGGTGACCGTCGCGGTCGAGGTCGATCCGGCGGGCGATGGCGACTGGCTCCCCTACGCGACGCTCGCCGTGCCACCGGGAGAGACCGCGCGGCACGAGTTCCCGGCGGGCTATTCAGCGCACTGGGTACGGCTGACGGCGGATCGCCCGTGCACCGCCACCGCGACCCTCACCTACGAGTGATCACCCTCCGGGCGAGCGGTCAAGGCCGCCACGACGGCGGCCGCGAGGCGCGGGGCACCCCGGCTGCCCCCCGCCTCGCTTCAGCTGTGGGGGCCATGGATGGCCCCGCAGCGGTCAAGCATGCACGGCGAACTCGCCGGCCATGGTGCTCGGCAGGTTCGTCTGGCCCATCAGCCAGAGGTCGACCGACCGGGCGCACTCTCGCCCCTCGTGGATCGCCCACACCACGAGCGATTGGCCGCGTCGCATGTCGCCGGCCGCGAATACACCCGCCTGGCTCGTCATGTAGTCGGCTCCGGCCTTGATGTTGCCGCGCGGGTCGAGCTCGAGGCCCAGGTCGGCGATCGGGCCAACCTTCTCCGGACCCACGAAGCCCATCGCCAAGAGCGCGAGCTGGCAAGGCCACTCCTGCTCCGTGCCCGGCAGCTCCTTGAACTTCTGCTGGCCCGTGGCGGGATCCTGATACCACTCGATGCGGGTCGTCCGCAGGCCGCGCAGCCGCCCCTGATCGTCACCCAAAAACTCCTTCGTGAGGATGCCCCACTCGCGGCGGCAGCCCTCCTCGTGCGAGGAGCTCGTGCGGAGGATCTGCGGCCAGAGCGGCCAGGGCGTACCCTGGGGCCGCTCGACGCGGCGGGGATACTTGCCGAGGTCCGGTGGCTGCGGGAGCAGCTCGAACTGCGTCAAACTCTTGGCCCCCTGGCGGTTGCTCGTGCCGTCGCAGTCGCTGCCCGTGTCGCCGCCGCCGATCACGATCACATCCTTGCCCTCGGCCAGGATCTGTCCCGGCACCTCGTCGCCGGCGTTCCGCTTGTTCTGCTGCGGCAGAAACTCCATCGCATAGTGCACGCCTTGCAGGTCTCGCCCGGGGATCGGCAGGTCGCGGCCGAGTGTGGCGCCGCCGGTGAGCACGACCGCGTCATACTCCGCGGTCAGTTGCTGCGTGCTGATATCAGTCCCAATGTTCACGCCACAGCGGAACTCGACCCCTTCCTCACGCATCTGCTCGATCCGCCGCCAGACCCGCCACTTCTCGAGCTTGAAGTCGGGGATGCCATACATCAGGAGGCCGCCTGGGCGGTCGGAACGCTCGAACACCGTCACGAGGTGGCCGGCCCGGTTGAGCTGCTGCGCCGCGGCCAGGCCGGCGGGCCCGCTGCCCACCACCGCCACCCGCTTGCCAGTCCGCACGGCCGGTGGCTCCGGGATCACCCAGCCCTCGTCGAAGGCCCGGTCGGCGATCGCCATCTCGATCTGCTTGATGGCCACCGGATCCTCGTTGATCCCCAGCACGCAGGCGGCCTCGCAGGGGGCGGGGCAGACCCGGCCGGTAAACTCCGGGAAGTTGTTGGTGGCGTGGAGCCGCTGGCTCGCCTCGTGCCACTGCTGGCGATACACGAGGTCGTTGAAGTCGGGAATGATGTTCCCCAGCGGGCAGCCGGTGTGGCAGAAGGGCACGCCGCATTCCATGCAGCGGGCGCCCTGCTTCGTCAGCTCCTCCTCGGGGAGGATGGTGAGAAACTCGTTGTAGTGCTTGAGCCGCTCGGACACCGGGGCGTAGCCCGACACCTTGCGGTCGTACTTCATGAATCCGCGCACGTCACCCATGGACCTTCTCCTGCTCCCTGGCCTCGGCCTGTTCCTGTTCCGCGAGCTTGCGGAGTTCCGCCAGCGCCCGCTTGTAGTCGGTGGGCATCACCTTCACGAATCGTGACCGCTCGGCCTCCCAGCGGTCGAGGATCTCCCGGCCGCGGGTGCTGCCGGTGAACTCGACGTGGCGGGTGACCATCCGCTTCACGTAGTCGAGATCCTGGCCGTCGAGCGGCTCGAGTTCCACCATCTCCATGTTCACGCGAGTGGGGAAACTGCCGTCGGCATCCCAGACGTAGGCGATGCCGCCGCTCATACCGGCCGCGAAGTTGCGGCCCGTGCGGCCCAAGATCACCGCCCGGCCCCCGGTCATGTACTCCAGGCCGTGGTCGCCCGTGCCCTCAACGACCGCCTCCACGCCCGAGTTCCTCACGAGGAACCGCTCGCCGCAGCGGCCGCGGAGGTAGATCTCGCCCGCGGTCGCCCCGTAGGCCACCACGTTGCCGGCGATCACCTGATCCTCGGCCTTGAAGGGGGCGGCGCGGTCGGGCCTGACGATGATCCGGCCGCCCGACAGGCCCTTGCCGCAGTAGTCGTTGACGTCGCCCTCGACGCTCACCTGCACGCCGGGCGCGCCGAAGGCCAGCAGGCTCTGGCCGGCCGAGCCGCGGAAGTTGATCGTGATCGTGCCGTCGGGCAGGCCGCCGGCCCCGTACCGCCTGGTCACTTCGCTCGACAGGACCGTGCCCACCGTCCGGTTGATGTTCCGGATCGGGAGCTCGAGCGAGACGGGCTTCTTCTCGTCCAGGGCGGGCTTGCACAGGCCCAGAAGCGTGGTCATGTCGAGCGACCGCTCGATCCCGTGGTCCTGACTCTCCGAGTGGTGGGTCTTGACGTGCGCGGGCACCTCGGGACGGTGGAGGATCGTCGAGAAGTCGAGCCCCTTGGCCTTCCAGTGGGCGATCGCCGCCCGGGTGTCGAGCCGGTCCACCCGGCCGACCATCTCGTCGATCGTGCGGAAGCCGAGCTTCGCCATGATCTCGCGGACTTCCTCCGCGAGCAGGAAAAAGTAGTTGACGACGTGTTCCGGCTGGCCGGTGAACTTCTTGCGGAGCTCCGGATCCTGGGTGGCCACGCCGACCGGGCAGGTGTTCAAGTGGCACTTCCGCATCATGATGCAGCCCATCACCACGAGCGACGCCGTGGCGATGCCGTATTCCTCGGCCCCGAGCAGGGTAGCCACGACCACGTCCTTGGCGGTGCGGATCTGGCCGTCGGTCTGGACCACGATCCGGCTGCGGAGGTCGTTCATCACGAGCACCTGGTGGGCCTCGGCCAGGCCGAGTTCCCAGGGAAGGCCGGCGTGCATGATCGAGGTCTGGGGGCTCGCACCGGTGCCACCGTCGTGGCCCGAGATCAGCACCACGTCGCTCTTGCCCTTGGAGACGCCGGCCGCGACCGTGCCCACGCCCACCTCGGCCACCAGCTTGACGCTCACCCGCGCGTGGTGATTGGCGTTCTTCAGGTCGTGGATCAGCTGGGCCAGGTCCTCGATCGAGTAGATGTCGTGGTGGGGCGGCGGCGAGATCAGGCCGACCCCGGGCGTGCTATGGCGGATCCGGGCGATCTCCCGATCGACCTTGTGGCCCGGCAGCTGGCCCCCCTCGCCCGGCTTGGCCCCCTGGGCCATCTTGATCTGCAGCTCCTTGGCGTTGACGAGGTACAGGCACGTGACGCCGAACCGGCCGCTGGCCACCTGCTTGATCTTCGAGTTCTTGCTGTCGCCGTTGGGCTCGAGCTGGTAGCGGACGGGATCCTCGCCCCCCTCGCCCGTGTTGCTCCAGCCGCCCAGGCGGTTCATGGCGACGGCCAGTGTCTCGTGGGCCTCCTTGGAGATCGAGCCGTACGACATCGCGCCGGTGGCGAACCGCTTGACGATCTCCTTGGCCGGCTCGACCTCGTCGAGGGGCACCGGGCCACCGGCGCCGGCCCACTTGAAATCGAGCAGGCCGCGGAGCGTGAGCAGCTTCGCCTGCTGCTCGTCGATCAGCCGCTGGAACTTCTTAAACTCCTCGCGGCTGTTGATCTGGGTGGACCGCTGCAGGGCCGCCACCACGTCGGGGTTGAAGACGTGGGCTTCCCCCTTCCGCCGCCAGGCGTAGCGGCCGCCCACGTCGAGTTCGAGCGTCTGGGGGACGTTGGTCCTGGGCCAGGCATGCTCGTGCCGGCGGAGAGTCTCCTCCGCCACCTCGGCGAGTCCGATGCCGCCGATCCGAGACGGGGTGCGCGTGAAAAATTCGTCGATGAACGGCCGCTCGAGCCCCACGGCCTCGAAGATCTGGGCCCCACGGTAGCTCTGCTGGGTCGAGATGCCCATTTTGCTCATGACCTTGAGCAGGCCCTTGGTGGCCGCCTTGACGAAGTTCTTGTGGAGTTTCTCCCGCGGGATCTCGGGGTCGATCATCCGCTCGGCCTGCATCTGGTCGATCGTGGCAAAGGCGACGTAGGGGTTGACCGCGCCGGCCCCGTAGCCGGTCAGCGTGGCGAAGTGATGTACCTCCCGGGCCTCTCCCGTCTCCACGACCAGGCCGCAGCGGGTTCGCGTGCCCTCGCGGACGAGATGGTGGTGCACGGCCGCTGTCGCCAGCAGGCTCGGCACGGCGGCCAGTTCGGCCGACACGCCCCGGTCGGAGAGCACGACAATGGTCGCGCCCGCCGCCACCGCCGCCGACGCCTCGGCCCGCAGTTCGTCGAGCCGCTGCCGCATGCCGGCGGCCCCGGCCGCCACCGGGAAGAGCAGCGAGAGCGTGCGGGCCACGAGGCCGGGATGCTCGGCCGCCGCGGGTGACCCCAGGGACTTGATCCGGGCGCACTCCGCGTTGGTGATCACCGGCGTCTCGAGCCGCAACAGGCGGGCCTGCTCGGGCGTGGCGGCCAGCAGGTTCCCCTCGCTGCCGATCGTGGTGATCATCGAGGTGATGATCTCCTCGCGGATCGCGTCGAGCGGCGGATTGGTCACCTGGGCGAAGAGCTGCTTGAAGTAGTTGGCCAGCACCTGCGGCCGGTCGGAGAGCACGGCCAGCGGCGTGTCGTTGCCCATCGAGCCGATCGGCTCGGCGCCGGCGGTCGCCATCGGGCCGATGATCACGCGGAGATCCTCGAGCGTGTAGCCGTAGGCCCGCTGCAGCTCGAGCAGGCTGCCCCGCTCCCCGGCCACGCCCGCGGCCCGCCAGGGATCGGCGGCGGAGGGCCGCGACGTGCCGTTGCCGTGGCCATGCCCGTTCGAGGCGGCGGCGAGTTCCTCCGGTCGCACCGACCGCGAGGCCGTCACCGTTGCCACATCCGGCGGATCGGCGACCGCGTCGAGCGGAACCTGGTTGCCGGCCACCCACTCCCGCCACGGCTTGGCGGTGGCGAGCTTCCGCTTGATCTCGTCGTCCTCGATGATCCGGCCTTCCTTGGTGTCCACGAGGAACATCCGGCCGGGCTGGAGCCGCCCCTTGCGGACCACCTCCGCCTGCGGGAGCTCGAGCACGCCGGCCTCGCTCGCCATTACCACCAGCCCGTCCTTCATCTGCCACCAGCGGCCCGGCCGGAGGCCATTGCGGTCGAGTGTGGCCCCGATCCGGACGCCGTCGGTGAAGGCCACCGCCGCCGGGCCGTCCCAGGGCTCCATCAGGCAGGCCTGATACTCGTAGTAGGCCTTGAGGTCGTCGGGCATGCTCTCATGGCCGCTCCACGGCTCCGGAATGCACATGCTCACGGCCTCCTCGATCGGGCGGCCCGCCATCACGAGCAGCTCCAACGCGTTGTCGAAGCAGGCCGAGTCGCTGCCCCCCTCGCGGATCACCGGCTTGATCTTCGCCAGGTCCTTGCCGAAGACCGGGTGGGCCAGCATGCTCTCCCGGGCGTGCATCCAGTTGATGTTGCCGCGGACGGTGTTGATCTCGCCGTTGTGGGCGAGGTACCGGAAGGGATGGGCGAGATCCCAGGTGGGGAAGGTGTTGGTGCTGTACCGCTGATGGACGAGCGCGAGCGCGCTCGTCAGCTTCTCGTCGGAGAGATCGGGGTAGTACTTGTCCACCTGGTCGGCGAGCAGGAGCCCCTTGTAGACGATCGTCTTGCTCGAAAGCGAGCAGACGTAGACATACGCCTGCTCCGAAAGGCCGAGCGTGCCGATCTCGATCCCGAACCGCTTGCGGAGCACGAACAGCTTCCACTCGAAATGTTCGCGGGCGACCTCTTTGCCACGGCCCACGAAGGCCTGGCGGATGAACGGCTCCACCTCGCGGGCGGTGCCGCCGATCGACCGGTTGTCGGTGGGCACGGTCCGCCAACCGAGGAACTCCAGGTCCTCCTCGCGGCAGAGTTTCTCGAAGAATGCCTCGGCCGCCTCGCGGTCGCCTTCCGAGGGCGGCAGGAAGATGTTGCCGGCCGCCCAGTCACCTGGAGTCGGCAGCTTGATCCCGGCCTGCGGAGCGGCCACCGCGAAGAACTCGTGGGGCAACTGCATCAGGATGCCGGCGCCGTCGCCGGTGAGCGGATCGCAGCCGCAGGCGCCGCGATGGGTCAGATTTTCAAGCACCTCGAGCCCCTGCCGCACGATCCGGTGGCTCTTGCGGCCGTGCATGTTGACGACGAAGCCCACGCCGCAGGCGTCGTGCTCGGTGAGCGGGTCGTAGAGGCCCTGGGCCGGCGGCAGGCCGGGGCGGCGGGAGTCGTGGGGCTGGACAGGCTTGGCAGTCATGGCGATTCGCTCGGGCGACGGGGAACTGTAGGCAGAAGCGGGGCGGCGGCTTTCAGCGGGCCGTGGCCGGGGCGGCAGGAAGGACGTCGAGATCGGCCGCGTGGCCGCGGAGCAGGTCGAGGAACCGCTGGGCGGTCGGAGCCAGCGGCCGGTTACGGCCGCGGATGATTCCCAGCGGCCGGACGAGTTCGTGGGCGGCCTCATGGTCGGCGATCCGCACCCTGGCAAGCGTGCCGGCCGCCACCTCGCGCACGACGCTGGGCTCGGGAAGGATCGCAAAACCGGCGTCGATTTCGAGCGCCCGCTTGATGGTCTCGATGTTGTCGAACTCCAGCACGATCTCGGGCGCGACGTCGTGGGCGTGAAGCACGCGGTCGATCTCGTGGCGGATCACGAGGTCGGGGTCGAAGGCCACCATTGGCCGGCCCGCGAGCGCGGCGAGCGGTGCCTCGTCCGCGACGGCGAGCGGGTGGTCGGCGGCGCACACGATCACGAGCGGCTCCTCCCGCCAGCGCTCCGCCTCCACCAGCCGCGTGCTGCGTGGGTAGCTCACGATGCCCAGATCGCACTCGCCGTTCTCGACCGTCTCCAGCACCCGCTCGGGATGGAGATACTCAAGCCGGATGTTGGCCTTGGGATGTTGGCCGCGAAACTCCTGCACGTAGCGGCTCATGTGATGCAGGCCGACGGAATAAATGGCGGCCACGCGGACGCGACCGGCCACCTCCTCGTGGAGCGTGCGGACCTCGTCCTCGAGCCCTTCATAGGCGGCGAGGATCTTGCGGCAGCCCTCGAAGAACACTTTGCCCTCGGGCGTGGGTGCCAGAGGCCGCTTCGACCGCTCGATCAGCTGCACCCCGAGCCGGCTTTCGAGTTGGCCCACGACCTGGCTGGCGCCCGACTGCGAAATGCCGTTGTCTTCGGCGGCGCGGGAGAAGCTCCGGCGGCCGACGATGTCGCAGAAGATCTTCAAGGACTTGAGGTTCATGGCCTGCCTGCGCACGCGGGCGCTCGCCGCCCTCCAGGCCCCGAGTTTCCGCCTCGTCCTGGATGAGAAATCCAAATGGTGCCAGTCGCCATCATTTGGAAAACAAATACAGAGTAGCCCTGTTTCAGTGGCAGTCAACTACTCAATTCAGATTCCAGCCGCCGGCTCGGCACGCAGATTCCCCAGCTTCCCCAGCCCAAAAAACCTGCAGAACCGCTGCAATCCGACCCGATTCTGGGAGCGGGAGTTTGCATGCGCGATCCGCCCTCGAGGCACCGCTCCGTCGCCGTCTGGCCGCTGATCGCGGCCGTCGTGGTCGCCTGCGCCTCGCCGAGCGGCCGAGCCGACGACGTGCCGCCGGCGCCCGACCCGGCCGCCGAGAGCACCGCGAACGTTGCGGAGACGCCTGCCGAGGACATGGCCGTCGAGCTGCCCGGCGAACCCCACCCCCCGACGGAAGCCGGGCTCTCCGAGGCCGAACTCGCCCACCTCGTCGATCAAGCCGTCGCGGCCCGCCTCGCCGGCATCCCCCGGCCCCGCTACATCCCCGCCACCGACCTGGTGCCCCCCAAGGGGCTGCTGCTCCACGCCTCCCGACCCACGAGCGGTGAGTTTCCGTTCGCGCTGGCCCTGAGCGGCTACATGCAGCTGCGCTGGTTCGAGTTCGCCCGCTCGGCCACCCAGTGGACGACCGCCACCGGCGACGTGCGGCCGATCAACAATATCAACACCTTCAACCTCAACCGCTACCTGATCAACTTCTCCGGGCACGTCGTTGACGAGCGGCTGCTTTACAACTTCGCGCTGTTCGGCACCTCCGATCTCGGCTCCACCTTCGGCATCGTGCCGATCGGCATGGCGGGCTGGAAGTTCAGTGAAGCGGCCATTGTGGGAGCGGGCGTGACCCCTGTGCCCGGCACCCGCGAGTGGATCGACCCGGCCAGCTGGACGCTCGGCGTCGACCGCAGCATGGCCAACACCTTCTTCCGCCCGGGCTTCAGCCCGGGCGTGCTGGCGACCGGCGCGCTCGCTGAGAAGACCGTCCACTACCAGGCGGGCATCTGGAACGCGATCGACGGCGGCACGGCCGGCGTGCTCCGCCGCGGCACCTCGATGGCCTTCGCGGGGAACACCTGGTGGGAGCCCTGGGCCCCTTTCGGCTTCGGCATGGGCGACATGGAGCACCACGACGAGCCGTCGCTGCGGCTGGGCACCAGCGGGGTCTACGCCCCGACCTACTCCCGGATCATCCCCGACCTCAACCCCGAAAACACGATCGTGCGGCTCTCCGACGGCACGCCGCTGGCGACCACCGGCGTGCTCGGCGCCGGCACCAAGGTCGACAGTTTTCTCTACAACCTGGCCACCGTGGACGCCGGCCTCAAGTACCAGGGCTGGGCGGTCAACTTTGAGTACTACTTCCGGCTGCTCGACAACTTCAAGGGCACCGGCCCCTTCGACCGCGCGAGCATCTTCGACCAGGGGGGCATGGCCTACCTCTCCTGGTGCTTCGTGCCGCGGACCTACGAGGTCTACGCCCGGTCGAGCGTGGTGACCGGCCCCTTCGGCACGGGCCAGGAGTACGGCGGCGGCCTCAACGCCTACATCCGCCGCTCCCGCCAGGCCCGGCTCACGCTCGAGGCCCTGCACATGAACCGCAACCCGGCCAACAACATCCTCTACCCCTACCGGGCCGGCTACACGGGCACCGCGATCCAGACGCAACTGCTGGTTTCATTTTAGATCGCATCCTTGCTATCTCTAGCGAAGTCTTGGGAAACCAGACGGGGTAGGCGAAGGGGGTCGGCGAACGCTCGAGGAGCCTATGGCCGCTTCGGCCATCAGCGACAATCTGAAAGACCGCGAAGCGGCGACTTTTGCCGCCCCCGAGCCGGCGACACACCGATCAGGGACGCGATCTGGCTTCGCGGCCACGGCTACCAAAACCGGGAGGCGAGAAGCGTTGCGGCGGTGATCACGACGATGCCGGCCACGTCGAGGATGCTGCCGGCGGCCATCATGCTCCGCAGCGGAATCCTGCCCGTGCCGTAGACGAGGGCGTTGCAGGGGGTGCTCACCGGCATCATGAAGCCGAGGCTCGCGGCGAACGTGGCCGCCAGCGCCGCCACCACCGGCTCGATCCCCGTCGCCACTCCCAGCGCGATCGCCACGGGCACCACGATGTTGGCGCTGGCGGTGTTGCTCGTGAACTCGCTCGTGATCACCGCCACGGTCGCGGCCAGCGCCACGAGCACCAGACCGCCCCAGGGGCCGGCCGGAACGAGCCCGCGGATCGACTCCCCCACGGCCGCGGCCAGGCCCGTCGAGAAACAGAGCGTGCCGAGGGCCATGCCGCCGCCGTAGAGCAGCACGATCCCCCAGTCGATGCGGGCCTCCGTCCACTCGATCGCCGCCCGCCGCCGCCCGCCGCGCTCGCCCCCGGGCAGCACGAAGAGCAGCACCGCCCCAACGACCGCCGCCACGCCCTCGGGCAGCCGCACCTTGAGGAGCCGCGCCCACTCGTCGTCGGGGCCCCGGGCCACGGCGACGGCCCCGGGCAACACCCACAACGCCACGGTGATCGTGAACGCCGCCGCCGTGGACCACTGTCCCGCCGTCCAGCGGCCAAGCCGCTGCCGTTCGGCCGCGACGAAGTCCCGGACTCCCTCGAGCCGGGAGACCCCCGCCGGAAACATGCGGCCGAGCGACACGACGGTGATCGTCGTCAGCACCGCCGCCACCGGCACGCCGATCAGGCACCAACCGGGAAAGGAGATCGCGACCCCCAGTTCCTTGCGGATGAGGCCGAGGCCGATCAGGTTCGGCGGCGTGCCGATCGGCGTCGCCAGTCCGCCCACCGAGGCCGCGAACGCGACGCAGAGGAGGAGCCCCGTGGCGAAGCCCGGATCGGGCGGCCGCCCCGCCTTCCGGCCGGCTTCCTCGATCGCCGCGACCATGCCCGAAACGATCGCGAGCATCATCGCGGTCACGCAGGTGTTGGAGAGGAAGGCGCTGGCCGTCGCACACACCGCCGCCACCGCGGCCAGCACCCGGCCGGGCCGCTCGGCCACGCCCGGCAGCGACAGCACGCCGAATGCCAGGCGTCGGTCGAGTCCGTGCAGCCGGATCGCCTCCGCCAGAATGAACGAGCCGATGAACAGGAAGATCAGCGGGTCGGCGAAGGGCGCAAAGACCTCCTGGGCCGGGGCCACGCCCGCCAGCACGCACGCGGCCGCTCCCAGAAGCGCCGTCACCGCCAGCGGCAGGGCCTCGGTGACCCAGAGGACCACCACGGCCGCCACGATCACCGCCAGCGACTGGGCCTCGGGGGCGAGCGGCATCGCGCTACCCTCCGCGGCTCACTTCGACCCCAAAAGTTCCGTCAGCTTGGGCTCGACGCTCTCTGCCCAAATCTCGTAACCGCGCGGGCTGAGGTGGAGCAGATCGGGCATGATCGCCTTGTCGAGCGTGCCATCGGCAGTGAGAAACTTGGGGCCGATGTCGAGAAAGAACACGTGTTCGCCGTCGTCGAGCTTCGCGATCGTCTCGTTGACCGCCGTGTTCTTCTTCCGCAGGGCGTCGTCGGGCGTGGCTCCGCGGGGAAACACGGCCAGCAGCAGCACCTTGGTCTGCGGCAGCGCGGCCCGCAACTTGTTCACGATCGCCTCGATCCCCGCGGCTGTCTCGGCCGGGGAATTCACCTTGGCATTGTTCGTTCCGATCATCACCACGGCGACCTTGGGCGAGATGCCCTTGATGTTGCCGTTGTCGAGCCGCCACAGCACGTGCTGCGTGCGGTCGCCGCCAATGCCGGCGTTCATCGCCTTCCGCTCACCGTAGAACTTCTCCCATGCGGCCTTCCCGGCCCCCTCCCAGCCCGGGGTGATCGAGTCACCGATAAAGAGCACCTCCACGTCGCCCGACACAGCCCGTGAGTTGATGAGTTCGTGCCGCTTCATCCACTTGGCATCGCGAGGCACCGGTGCGACCGTGGACTCGGCCGCGGCAGCCGGCTTCGGAGGCGGCGCCACCGCCTGGGCCGACGCCCAGGCCGGCAGGAGCCAGGGAACGATGAACGCGAACAGGAGCGACCGCTGGAAGTGACGCATGGCCCTGACCTCCGGGATGTGTGACCGATCGCCGCCCGGCCGCAGCCAGACGCGTGACGAACCCTTCGTGATCGAGCGTTGCGCGACCTCCGCCGCCGGACCTACTCCTTGAGCGCCGCCTGGGCCGCCGCCAGCCGGGCCACCGGCAGGCGGAACGGCGAGCAGCTCACGTAGTCCAGGCCCAGCTGGTGGCAGAAGATCACCGAGTGGGGATCGCCACCGTGCTCGCCGCAGATCCCGAGCTTGATGTCGGGGCGGGTCTTCTTGCCCCGCTCGACGGCGATCTTCATCAGCTGCCCCACGCCCGACACATCGATCGAGGCGAAGGGGTTCGCCTTGAAGATGCCCTCCTCGGTGTAGGTCTGGAGGAACGAGCCCATGTCGTCGCGGCTCGTGCCCAGGCAGGTCTGCGTCAGGTCGTTGGTGCCGAACGAGAAGAACTCGGCGGTCTCGGCGATCTCGTCGGCCGTGAGCGCGCCCCGCGGGATCTCGATCATCGTGCCCACGAGATACTTGATCTTCTGACCCGTCTCC
>CAMCPF010000014.1 GCA_945876515.1 Candidatus Kuenenia stuttgartensis | reverse complement strand
GCGACGGCCTCCGGCGTCAAGGACGTGCGCGAGGTGATCGAGGCCGCCCGGCGGCGGCTCGAGGATGACGGCGAAAAGACGTGCCTCTTCATCGACGAGATCCACCGCTTCAACAAGGCCCAGCAGGACGTGCTCCTGCCCGACGTCGAGAACGGCGTGATCGCGCTGATCGGGGCCACCACGCAGAACCCGTTCTTCGCCCTCACCTCCGCCCTCGTGAGCCGCAGCCGGATCTTCGAGCTTTCGGCGCTCACGCCGGCCGACATCGGCACGATCCTCGACCGGGCGGTGGCCGACCGGGAGCACGGCTTCGGCCGCGAGGCGATCACGCTCGATCCCGCGGCCCGGGCCTTTCTCGTCGAGACCTCCGACGGCGACGCCCGCCGGGCGCTCGGCGCGCTCGAGGTGGGCGTGCTCTCGAGCCCCACGCGGCCGCTCGCCTTCACGCTGGAGCTTGCCCGGGAGAGCGTGCAGCGGAAGGTGGTGGCCTACGACTCGGGCGACACGCATTACGACTGCGCGAGCGCCCTCATCAAAAGCACCAGAGGGAGCGACGCAGATGCAGCGTTGTATTGGCTGGCCCGGATGCTCGAGGGGGGCGAGGACGTGCGGTTCCTCACCCGGCGGCTGGTGATCCTGGCGAGTGAAGACATCGGCAACGCGGATCCGCGGAGCCTCATGATCGCCGTGGCCGCGATGCAGGCCACCGAGTTCGTGGGGCTGCCGGAGTGTCAGCTCACGCTCGCCCAGGCCGTCACGTATCTCGCGCTCGCGCCCAAGAGCAATGCCTGCACCACCGCGATCGCCGCCGCCCGCCGCGACGTCCGCGAGCAGGCGGTGATCCCGGTGCCGACGCACCTGCAAGACAAGCACTACGCCGGGGCGAAGCGGCTCGGCCACGGCCAGGGCTACGCCTACTCCCATGACCACCCTGAGGGCATCGCCGCCCAGGATTATCTGGGCGTGGAGAAGACCTACTACGAGCCGACCGACCGGGGCCTGGAGCGGGATCTCGGCGAACGCCTGCTCGAGATCAGGCGGCGGCTGCGGGAGGGGCGGCAGGATCCGCCGCAGGAGCCTTCGCGGCGGGCAGGCTCCTAAGCTCACCCGCGATCTCCCGCGTGAGCACCGCCTCGAGCCGCTCGAGCGCCCTCGCCACGGTCGCGCCGTCGAGCACGCGGTGGTCGGCGATCAGCGTCACGCGGCAGCGGCCGGCGTCGTCGAGCGGCCCCTGGCAGAGGCTCGTGGTGCAGAGTGTGGGATGGAAGTGGTTGCCCGCTGAGAAGCCGGCCAGCGACGACATGCTGAAGGTGCCGATCCGCCCGGGCCGCTTGGGCGAGGCGGACCACATGTTCCACCGCAGGATCGTCCGCCTCAGCCAACCGGGCACCATCTCGAGCTCGAGCTGGCGGCGGAAGATCTCGTTGACGGGCGCCGAGGCGTGGTGATCGATGAAGGCCTGCACGGCGAAGAGCGGCAACTCGTCGGGCGCCGCGAGCCGGGCGAAGAACAGCCGGTCGCCGCCCTGCTCGTCGGCCCGATTGATCGCGAGCGTGGCCACGCTCTGGCTGGCCGTGGCCAGCCGCGGGCGGAGCGTGCCCACGAGCCAGCTCCGCAGCAGCGGCGTCTCGCGGGCCACCAACGCATAGGCTTTGAGGAAGCAGGCCGCCCAGCCAATTCGCCTGGGCGCGGCGGCCCGGGCGTCGGCCACGACCGCCAGCCGCATCTCCCGATCGACCGGAAAGAGCGGGATCGCGCGGCCGAGCACGGCGACGTCGTTGACCGCGCCGCGGCCGACGGGAAGCGGGGTGGTGGTGATCGTGGGGAGCGGCATTGGTCGTTGAGACCCAGAGGGGGAACGGTGCTGCCGGACGGCGCGAGATCGTAGAAAAACCCGAGTCGTGCTGGTAGACAGTTTTCCGGCGGGGCAGGGCCTAGCTGTGGCGATCCGGCGGCCGGCCCAGCGGCGGTAGACTGCCGCAGAGCGTCGGTCAGACCACCGGCGGTGGAGCCCCCGGGGGGACCCTCGCATGCAGTTCCGAGCCTCCGGTTGGGTGATCGCGCTTGCGGCCGTGGTCGTGGCCAGTGCGACCGAGACCGCCGCCGCCGAGCCTGCGCTCGGCGCCTCAGCCCGCGCCGCCCTGGATCGGTCGATTGCCGCGATGGCGTCGATCGCGACCGAGGGGGGCTGGGTATGGCGATACTCGCTCGATCTGGAGGAGCGGGCGGGTGAGTCGAAGGCCACGCCCACGATGATCTGGGTGCAGCCGCCCGGCACGCCGTCGGTCGGGATGGCGATCCTGCGCGCCCATGCCGTCACCAGCGACCCCCGCCACCTCGACGCCGCGCTGGCGGCCGCCGACGCCCTGGCCACGGGGCAACTCGCCTCGGGCGGCTGGGACTATTCGATCGACTTCGATCCCGCGCGGGCCGAGCGGGTCTTGCGGCGAACCGACCTCGGCTCGATCACGCCCCAGGATGCCGCCCGGCGATTCAACGTCAGCACCTACGATGACGACACCACGCAGGCCGCGCTCCGCTTCCTGCTGGCGGCGGTCGATGCCTGCGCCGGGGCCGACGGCCCGCGCGAGCGGCGGATCCGCGCCGCCTGCGATCACGCTCTGGCCAAGCTGCTGGAGGCCCAGCTCCCCTGCGGAGCCTGGCCGCAGCGGTACGACGGCAACCATCGCGGCCCGGCCGAGTCGCCGCGGCGGGCCACGATTCCTGCGGAATGGCCGCAGGAGTGGCCCAAGAATCGCTACGAGCGGCTGGCCACGCTCAACGACGATGTGCAGCTCGACTGCATCGAGACACTCCGCGACGCGCATCGCCGCCGCGGCGACCCCGCCTTCATCGTGGCGATCCGCCGCGCGGGCGACTTCCTCGTGGCGGCGCAGCTGCCCGAGCCGCAGCCCGGCTGGGCGCAGCAGTATGACGAGCAGATGCACCCGGCCTGGGCCCGGGCCTTCGAGCCCCCGGCGGTCGCCACGCGGGAGACAGCCGGTGCGATCCGGGCGCTCGTCGCCGTGTGCGAGGCGACGGGTGACCGCCGCTACCTCGAACCGATCCCGGCGGCGATCGCTTGGCTCGAGCGGTCGCGGATTGGCCCCGATCGCTGGCCGCGATTCCTGGAGCTGGGCACCAATCGGCCGATCTACGGCGACCGCGACGGCCGGATCCACTTCTCGCTCGACGAGATCAGCGAGGAGCGTCGCACGGGCTACGGCTGGGAGGGCTCCTTTGGGGTTCCCGCGGCGCTCAAGGCGTATCGCAAGGCGAGCGCCCGAAGTCTGGGGGAGAAGTCTCCGCCGCCGGCATCGCCACCGTCGCCCGAGTCGCGGGCCGGGCAAGTCCGGTCGCTCGAGCCGCGGGTGCGCGAGGTGATCGCGGCCCTCGACGGCGAGGGCCGCTGGGTCACGCGGGGCCGGTTCACCAAGGAGTCGAAGGGGCTCGAGTTCGGCGACCGGATCGAGACGGCGACCTTCATCGCGAACCTGGACCTGTTGGCGACGTATATCCAGATGGCCCGCTTGCCAGGTCCAAAAACCCGTCCGTAAGGATCCCGCCACCGGGAGGCTCCAACTGCATCCCGGACGTTGTGTGGCCCCCTAGGAATCGGTACGATTCGGGGTGTTCGCGTAGGGTTTGGGTGGGATTTCCCCAATGTCGCCGAGCGGTGTCATGGGTTCCTCGACAGTCAGTGTCAGGCGTCGTCTTTTCGGCCTCGCGGTCGCAGGGATTGCGGTCTGCCTGCAGGCCGCGCCCGCTCGCGCGGCCGACTACACCTGGAACCCGCTCCAGAGCGATCCCGGGCCCAGCGATGGCGCCGGCACCTGGGGCACCAGCACGACCAACTGGTGGGATGCCGTCGGCGCGGCAAACGTCGCCTGGCCCAACCTCACCACCGACACGGCCATCTTCGGCAACGGCGGCACGGCCGGGGCCCTTGCCCTCGACGGTTCGCTCTCCGCCGGCCGGCTCTCCTTCCGCTCGGTTACGAGCGGGGCCTACAGCTTCACCGGCTCGGGCACGCTCGCGCTCGCCAGTGGCGGCACGATCACGTTCGCCGACGGGGCCACCACAGTGAGCCGCCGGGTGGCCTTCGACTCCGCGCTCTCCGGCGAGAACATCTCGGTCCAGAAGGCGGGAGGCACGCTCGACCAGTGGTTCGACTTGAACGCCGCCAACTCGTTCACCGGCACCTTTACCGTGGGCGGGGCGAACGGCGGGATCGCGATCTTTGCCGCGTCGAACACCGCCTTCGGCACCGCGAGCGTGACCGTGGAAAGTGGCGGCTTCATCGATCTCCGCGGCGGGAATCGAACGCTCGCCAACGACTTTTCGATCGCCGGCAGTGGCGTGGGCAATCGGGGCGCGATTCGGTTCTTCGAGGCCAACCAGACGCTCAGTGGCAACATCACACTCACCGGCGACGCCGTGTTGGGCAACGCGCAGTCGGGCACGATTTCGGGCGGCATTTCCGGCGGGTTTGGGTTTTCCACAAGCTCAGGTTCCGCGGGCACGCTCACCCTTTCTGGGGCCAGCACCTACACCGGCCGCACGAGCATTCCCAACGGCGGGATTCAGCTCACCGGTTCGCTCTCAGCGCAGACCGACCTGCTGCTCGGCTCGGGCGCTACAAGCGGGCGGTTCATCCTGGGTGGCTCGGGCGGCGCGGTGATCCAGACTGTGGCCGGCCTGGCCACGAGCGGCACGGGCACGGCCAACGCCGTGGTGGGCGGCAACGCCACCGTCTCCACGCTCACCGTCAACCTTGCCTCCGGGACCAGCACCTTCGCCGGCGCGCTGGGCGGCAGCGGCACCAATGAAAACGCCCTCGCGTTCGTCAAGGACGGCGGCGGCACGTTCGTCCTCGCCGGGGCCAATACCTACGCCGGGGCCACGACCGTCTCCGCCGGCACGCTCCAGGTCGGCGCCGGTGGCACGACGGGCTCCCTCGGCACGGCGGCCTCTGGCATCGCGGTCGCCAGCGACGCGACGCTGGCCTTCAATCGCTCCGATGCCTACGGCGGCACCTTCACGCGGGCGATCAGCGGCTCGGGCGGCGTGCGGCTCGACGCGGGCCTGCTCTCCCTCTCGGGAGCCAACACCTACTCAGGCGGCACGGCCGTTGGCAACAGCGTGCTCGCATGGCTTTCACCTGTGGCCCAGCCGGCCAGCGGCACGACCACGGTGGCCGACGGGGCCGGGCTCTCGCTCGGCGTCGGCAGCGGGCTCTTTTCCTTAGCCGACTTTGAGTTGCTCCACGCTGGCAGTTTGCCGAACGTCTCGCTTGGGGCCGCATCGCTCGCCGGCGTGGACACTTCGGCCGGGAACGTCTCGATCGCGACGGCGCTCGGCGGCACGCGGGGTGTGGTCAAGACGGGCTCGGGCACGCTCATGCTCTCGGGGGCCAGCACCTACACGGGCCCCACGTCCATCCGCGGTGGCACCCTCGCCGTGGCCACGCTGACAAACGGCGGCGTGGCCAGCCCGCTGGGCGGATCGTCGGCCGACGCGGCCAACCTCCTGCTCGGCGACGGGGCCTTGCAATACACCGGGCCATCGGCAGCGAGCGACCGGGCCTTCACGCTCCTGGCCGGCTCGACCGGCACGATCGACGTGGCCACCGCGGGCACGGTGCTCACGCTCTCCGGCGGCACTCCGGCCACGACCGGCGGCCTGACGAAGGCGGGCCCGGGCACGCTCGTGCTCTCCGGCACGCAGGCCCACACCGGCATCACCACGATCGCCGCCGGCACGCTCCAGGTGGGCGCCGGCGGTGATGGCGGGGCGATCGCGGGCACGATCGCCAACGAGGCCACGCTCGTCTTCGACCGCTCCACGTCGTTCACTCACGCGGGCGTGATCAGCGGGGCCGGCACGCTCATCAAACGGGGCGCTGGCGGTCTCACGCTCACTTCGACGAGCACCTACACGGGCCCGACGACCGTGGACCTGGGTAACGTCCGACTTGCAGGCAGACTCAACGGCACCACGGCCGTGATCATGGGTGGCGGCGGCACGTTCATCAACGGCAACGAGACCACCAGCAACAACAGCAACATCTCCAACCGGATCAACCCCGCCGCGACGCTCACGCTCACCGGTGGCCCCACCACACCGACCACGTTCCAGCAGGTGGCCCCGGCCTCGGGCGCTCACTCACAGGCCTTCGCCGGACTCAGCGCGGGTCCCGGCCGGATCGCGATCACGACCAGTTCCAACACGGCGTCATCCGTCGTCCAGTTCACCGACGCATCGGCGAGCGTCTACGCCCGCGACTCGGCCAGCATCCTGGACGTGGGGAGCACGGCGAGCCTGGCCGTCCGGTTCACGAACCTGCCTGCGCAGATGGCCGGCAGCGGGGCGGATGCGATCCTGCCGGGGGCCACCTGGGGCGGGAAAGACTTTCTCGCCCTCACCGGAAGCAGCAGCCCCTACGTCGATGCAGCCGCCACGTATACCACGAGTGGCACGACGACCTGGACGGCTGGCAAAAACATGAACGTCACCGACAGCGTGGGCAGCGTGACGCCGGTCGGGCCGACCGACGTCAACAGTATCCGCTTCACCGGCGCTCACACGGTCACGCTCACCGGCACCAACGTGATCGGCAGCGGCATGATTTTGAATGCCGCCACGAGCACCACCCCCACGCTCACCGGCGGCACGATCACGTCGGGCTATGTCAATGGCGGCGTGGCCGAACTGATGGTGATCGACCGGCGGACTGGGGCAATCAACCGGAGCACGTCGCCAGTCAGCATCGACTCGGTGATCGCCGACAACGGGGCGACACCAGTCAAGGTGAGCGTGTTCGGCTCCGGCGCAACGCTCACCGGCACTTCCGGCTTCGGCAACGTCAAGCTCGGCGGAGAGAACACCCACACCGGCGGCACGCAGCTCGTGGGGGGCGAGATCCTGTTGAACGCCGACTCGGCCTTCGGGGCCGTGCCGGCCTCACCCGACGCCGACAACATTCGCGTGGCCTCCTCCGGCTGGCTCCGGGCCCTGGCGGCCACCACGATCCACGCCAACCGCGGGATCGAGATCACGAGTGGCACGCTCACGCTCGACGGCGTGCCCGCCACGCTCACCGTGGCCGGCGGTATTTCGGGCACGGGCACCGTCTCCACGCCGGTGAACAACGGCGGCCTCGTGATCCTGACCGGAACCAACACCTTCACCGGCGCGGTCGAGATCAACAACGGTGCCCTCCGGGCAGACGACGGCGTGGGCCTCTCGCCCAATGCCAACCTCCGTTTCGGCAGTGCCGACGGCACGCTGGGCGGATTCCTGGAAACCCAGGGCAGCTTCACTCGGCCGCTGGGCACCGGGGCCGGCGAGGTGCAGTGGAACGGCGCGGTGTTCGTGGCCGGCACGTACACGCCCTACTTCAGCGGCGGTTTCTCAGCGGTGGGCGGCCCGCTCACCGTGGCGCTCGGTGGCGCAGGGTCGCCGCAGACCTTCACCTGGAACACCGCCACGGTGCCCACCACGTCGCGGCTTATCCTCCAGAGTACCAACGCCACCGACCCGCTCACCTGGCTCAATCCCGTCGATCTGGCCGGGGCCACGCGGACGATCCAGGTGGCCTCCACCACACAGCCCGCCACGCTCGCCGGGGTGGTCTCAAACGGCAGCCTCACCAAGGCCGGTGCCGGCGCCCTCGTGCTCTCGGCTGCCAACACGTACACCGGCGCGACGACCGTGAGCGCCGGCACGCTCCAGGTCGGCGCTGGCGGCACGACGGGCTCGCTCGCCCCCGGTTCGGCCGTGTCGCTTGGGGCCGGTACGGTACGCCTCGTCTTCAACCGCACCGACGACTACGGCGGACCCTTTTCCAACCCGATCAGCGGCTCCGGCGGTGTGACCGTTTCGGCAGGCGCGCTTGCCCTCACCGGTGCGAACACGTATTCGGGCGGCACGACGATCAATGCCGCCGCGGTCGAGTTCTCCACCGGCGCGTTGGGTTCCAGTGGGTCAATCACGCTCGCGGGCGGCACGCTCCGCTGGGCGTCCGGCACGACCCAGGACCTCTCGAGTCGGCTCGTACTCAGCGGCGGGTTGCCGGTGTCGGTCGACACCAACGGCAATGCGGTCACCCTGGCGACCGCGTTCGGCAGTAGCGCGGCTGCAGGGTTGCAGAAGGTCGGCCCGGGCACGCTGACGCTGTCGGGGGCCAACACGTTCACCGGCTCCACGAGCGTGGCCGGCGGCACACTCGTGTTGGGCAACGCCCTGGCCCTGCAGGGCAGCCCGCTCGACACGACCGGGATTGGTGCCGTGCAGCTCGCGACCGGCATCACCGCGCCGACCCTCGGCGGCCTGGCTGGCGGCGTGGATCTGGCCACGAAGATCACCTCGGGCTACGGGAGCGCGACCGGGCTCACGCTCAACGTCGCGTCGGGCACGACGAGTTACTCGGGTGCCATCGCTGACGGTGCCGCCGGCACCACGCTCACCAAGGGCGGGGCCGGCGTCCAAGAGCTCTCGGGAACGAACACCTACGCCGGGCTGACCACGATCGCGAACGGCCGCCTGCGGATTGCCTCGGCGGGCGGCCTGGGCGGCACCGCGGCGGGTACCAAGGTCGTAGGTGCCGGCACGGCCAACCTGATGGGTCTGGAACTCGCAGCCGGCGTGACTGTGACGGGCGAGGCCCTGGAACTCGATGGCGCAGCGGGCCGGGCCACGCTGTTTCTCAACGACAGTTCCACCTGGGCCGGCGACATCGCCTTCACCAACGGCACCAGTTTCAACGCGATCCAGATCGCCGGCACCGGGGTCGCGATCACCGGCACGATCTCGGCTGCCGGTACCTATAGCGGCGGGGCGCTGGGCGTGGGGCTGCGGGGCGCGGGTGAGGCGACGGTGTCGGGCCCGATCACAGCCGGGAGCAACACCGTCGAGTTCGGCCGTGACGGCAGCACCTGGATTCTGACGAACACGGGCAACACGATGGGCTCGGCGAGCATCTGGACCGGCGGCACGCTGCGAATCGGCGGGGCCGGCCAGCTCAATGGCGGCAGTTATTCAGGCACGATCGTCAATCGCAGCCGCTTCGAATACGCGAGTTCCGCCGATCAGCAGATCTCGGGCGTGATCAGCAGCAGCGGCACGGTGGTCAAGGACGGCCCGGGCACGCTCACGCTCTCTGCCGTCAACACCTACAGCGGGGCCACGACCGTGACCGGCGGCACGCTTCTGGTGAACGGCGCCTTGCTCTCCACCTCGTCGCTGACCGTCTCGGCCGGGGCCACGCTCGGCGGATCGGGGCGGATCGCGACCACGATCGCCGGGGCGGGCCTCGTCAGCCCCGGCAACAGCCCTGGGATCACGACCGCTAATGCCGTCAATCCGACCGCTGGCACAGGCTATGCCTTCGAGTTCACGGCCCTGGGCTCGCCCACCTATGGCGATGCGGCGGCGAGCATCAACGACGTCCTCCGGCTCACGGCCGCCACGCCCTTCACCGCCAGCCTGACCGGCGGCAACGTGATCGACGTCTACTTCGACCTGGCAAGCCTCGGCGCGGGCGACACCTTCCGGGGCGGGTTCTACACCGACACGGGAAGTGATTTCCTCTCCAGCATCGAGAACGCGACGTACGCCTACTGGGTGCGGGGCAACGGCTCGGGCAGCGACCGATCGTTCAACGGGCAGAGCTACTATTCCCTCGCCAGCTTCGGCCCGAGCTTCTCGGTGATGCTCTCGACCGTGCCGGAGACGGCCGACTTCGGGGCCGGGCCGGTAAGCGGGCAGGCGACGCAGTTCGTCGTGGTGCCCGAGCCCGCAGGCCTCGCCTTCGCCGCGGTGGCGGTGGCCGCCGCCTCGCTCTGGAGGCGGCGGCATGCAGGCGCGTAGGAGGACGACCGCCAGCGGCTTCACCCTCGTGGAGTTGCTGGTCGTGATCGCGATCATCGCGGTCTTGATCGCGCTGCTTCTGCCTGCGGTGCAGGGGGCTCGCGAGTCCGCCCGGCGGACGCAGTGCGGCAACAACCTCAAGCAGATCGGCGTGGCCCTGCAGGCCTACCACACGGCGAACAGCCGGCTGCCCGCGGGGGCGTTCTACAGTTCGACTGAGCCGGGCGTTTCCGGCGTGGTCGCCAACTCGCCCATGACCTGGGCCTCCGCGATCCTGCCGCAGCTCGAGGCGCTGCCGCATTACGACGCCTTCAACTTCGCCCGCGTGATGTCGGACGCGGCGAACCTCACGGCCGTGACCACGCCGGTGCCGGGCTACATCTGCCCGAGCGACCCGGAGGGATCGCAGCCGATCCGCGACGACCGCTGCCGCCTCACCACCGCCTACGCCCAGCGGCACATGGCCCTCTGGTATCCGGGCTCGGTCGGCCCGGTCTGGCCGGGTGCGGCGTGCATGTTTTGCACCGACACCGCGAGCAGCGCCAGCAATCCCTGCTGCCAGGGAAGCAACTACGGCGAGAACGGGAATGGGCCCGGCATGTTCGTCCGCTGGGCCGTGCCGATCACGTTCGACCATGTGCGGGACGGCCTCTCCAACACCATCCTGGCCGGCGAGGCCCTGCCAGGTGAGAACCTTCACAACATGGCCTTCGGGCCCAACATGCCGCTGTCCGCCACCAACATCCCGATCAATACCTTCGTGACCGAGAGCGAGAGGCTCCTCCCCGGCATGACCGACGCCCAGCGGCACGCAGCCAACCGCCACCAGCGGATGCAGGGCTACAAGAGCCGGCACGTGGGCGTGTGCGGCTTCCTCCGGGCGGACGGCAGCATGACGTTCGTGGATGAGACGGTGGAACCCGCGATCCTGTGGGCGATGGGCACGAAGGCCGGCCGCGAGACGCTGGCGCTGCCATGATTCCACCTGCCCGCCCGTCACGCTTCCCGTGGTGGCGGCACCTGCCGATCCTGTTCGTGGCCTGCCTGGCTTTGGCCGCAGGCTGCGGTCGCCGCGGGCTCGACGGCCTCGTGCCGGTGGCGGGCCAGGTGACCTTCGGTGGTGGGCCGTGCCCCGACGTGGGCTATCTTTACTTCGTGCCGGCGGCCGAGGGGGCTGGCCGGGCCGGCAGCGCCGCCTTCGGCCCCGACGGGAAGTTCGCCGTCACTACGATCGTGCCGGGCGACGGCCTGCGGCCGGGGGAGTATCTCGTGCGGATCCAGTGCTGGCAGACCGTACCCGACGACTCGGGGCAGGGGGGCAAAAGCCACGTGCCCGACGGCTTCGATCCGCCCAGGCTCACCGTGTCCGCCGGCGGCGGCCAGCAGGCCTACTCGTTCGACGTGCCCGCGAAGCGGTGACGGTGGCCGCTGGATGCGGCGCCGAACGGAGACGAGGCCGTCATGCGAGTGGTCGTGCAACGGGTGAGCGAGGCGGCGGTGGCGATCGCCGGCCGGGAGGTCGGGCGGATCGGCACGGGGCTCGTCGTGCTCGTGGGTGTGGAGGCGGGCGATACGCCGGCCGACTCGGCCTGGCTGGCCGGCAAGCTGGCGGCCCTGCGGATCTTTCCCGACGACGAGGGCAAGATGAACCGAAGCGTGCGCGAGATCGAGGGTGGGCTGCTCGTGGTCAGCCAGTTCACGCTCCATGCCGCCACCGCCAAGGGCAACCGCCCGGGCTTCACGCGGGCGGCGAAGCCCGAGGAGGCGATCCCGCTCTACGAGGCGTTTCTCACGGATCTCGAGCGGGAGACAGGCCGGCGACCGGAGCGGGGTGAGTTCGGGGCCGACATGCAGGTGAGCCTCGTCAACGATGGGCCCGTCACGATCCTGATCGACTCCCGCGCCCGGGAATGACCGCGCAGGGGACTGACCCCCTTCACTCCGATTGGCCTTTCAGGCACTGCCGCCGGCGGGCAAGTGACGACGCGTGCGGCCATCTGCCGGTAAGCGGAAGCCCGGTCTCCCCCGTGGCCGCGTTGACTCGGTGGTGTGCGTCTGTATACTTCCGGGTGGCGTTGCCACAATCGTCTCGTCGAGCGTTTCCCCGATGGCCACGATTCCTTTCCCCGCCCCGTCGCGGCATCTCATCTCGGTGGATGCGTTTCACCGGATGGGCGAGGCGGGCATCCTCGGGCCCGGCGACCGGGTGGAGCTCATCAACGGGGAGATTATCGACATGTCGCCGATCGGGGTCTTGCACGCGGCACTCGTGGCACGTCTGGCTTCATGGTTCAGCCAGAAGCTCGGCAGGGCGGCGGTCGTGTGGTGCCAAAACCCGCTGCGGCTCGACGACCTCAGTGAACCCGAGCCCGACATCGCGATCCTCCGGCCCCGGGCTGACTTCTACACGACGTCTCATCCGGGGCCGGCCGACGTGCTGCTGGTCATCGAGGTTGCGGATACGAGCCTCGCGTATGACCTCGGCACCAAGGTGCCGCTCTATGCCCGGCACGGCATCCCGGAGGTCTGGGTGATCGACGCGGCCACGCGGCGGACGCGGGTGTTTCGCCAACCGGTTGGCGGTCGTGAGCCCGGCCCTTCGGCCGGCAGTGGCTACGCGACCGAGGTGAGCGTCGAGCCGCACGAACCGCTCGCGTGTGCCGGCGTGGTCGATGATGCCGGAGGCCGGTTGCTCGTCGAGTTGTCACGGCTGCTGCCCACGCTGGGCTGACCGCAGTCGCTGCGGAAATCGGCGGCCCTGAATCCCCGCGGGAAGGGTGGTTTTTCGGGCCCGGCCACAAAACTCCGCCCCGGCGTCGTTCTCTCCTCAGAATGGCAGCCCATGACCACGCCGGAACCAGACTGGGAGCGGTGGTACGACGCCCACGCGGCGCGGCTCGTGCTCTATGCGCGGCAGTGGCTGCCCGAGCGGGCCGACGCGGAAGACGCCGTGCAGGCGGGCTTCGTGAAGTTCTGGCGGAGCCGGGCAACGCCGGAGGCCGCGGACCTACCGCTGTTGTTCACGGCCGTGCGGACGGCCGCCCTCGATCTCGCCAAGGCGCGGCGGCGCCGGGCCGACCGCGAGCAGCGGGTGGCAGGCGGCGGAGTGGCGGCCTGGTGGGACGGCGACACGCTCGCCGAACGCGAGCGGGCCGAAGCCGTCGCGCGGGCGATCGCGGCCCTGCCGCTCGAGCAGCGGGAGGCGGTCGTGCTGCGGATCTGGGGCGGGCTCACCTTCGCCGAGGCCGCCCGCACGCTCGACGAGAACATCAACACCGTGGCCGCCCGCTACCGCGCCGCGCTCGCGAAACTCCGCCAGCTGCTCCCCGAGGCCTGTCATGAACCCGATTGACATCCCCCGCGACGACCATCCCGACGATCCGGGCCGGCGCGAGCGGGCCGCCGACGAACGGCTCTCCGCCCAACTCGCGGGCCTGCGGCCGGTGCAACCCGGGCCCGAGCTGCGGGCGCGGATCGCGGCGGAACTCGTGCGGGAGCCGCGCGACCGGGTCACGCCGGCGCCACGCCGCCCGCTCGCGGCGATCGGCGAACGGCTGGCGTGGGCTGCCGGCGGGGCGGTCGCGGCGTCGCTCGCCTTCCTGCTCGCGGGGGCGGTGCCCGCGGGCCGCGGACCGGCCGCCGTCGCCACGGTCGCCGCCACCGCGCCCGCCGAGCCGTCGGCGGCCCGACCGCCACGGGTCCGCGACGAGGCCGTTAGTTGGTCCGACGAGGGCATCCGGTTCGTCGACGAGCTCACCCCGGCCCGGGTGCTGCGGCGAAAGGTGATCGAGCGGCACCTGGCCGGGGACGGCGCCGCCGAGGTGCAGGTGCCCCGCGAAGATGTGATCTTCCTGCCGGTCGCCCTTCGCTGAGCGTTTGCCTGACTTTTGCCCGCCTGTTTTCCAAGTTTCTCCGCTACCTTCCTTCTGATTCCTGGCTTTCCCCCTCTGAGGAGTTCTGCCATGCGACACGCCACTGCCCGATTCGCTCGTCGTCTCTCGCTACTCGCCGCGCTCGCGGCATTCCCGTCGGCCCACGGGGCCGATGACGTGGTCGCCGAAGAGCAGCCCCCCGTGGCCGCACCGCAGCCCCAGGTACGGATCCTGCCGCGGATTCGGGTGCAGATGCAGCAGATGCCGGCGCCGCAGGCGGTGGCGGAGGCGGTCGAGGTGCGCCGCGAGCCGTATCTTGGCCTCGTCACCGGGCCGGTGGCGGAGCAGCTGCGGGCGCAGCTCGGAATCCCCGAGGGCATCGGCCTGGCCGTCGAGGCGGTGGCCAAAGACGGCCCGGCGGGGCGGGGCGGCGTGAAGAAGTTCGACATCCTGCGCAAGTTCGACGACCAGCTCGTGTGTACGGCAGAGCAGCTCTCGGCGCTCGTGAAGGCGGCCGGCAAGGGCAAGGAGGTCGCCCTCACGGTCACCCGTGGCGGTAAGGAGGAGGTCGTGAAGGTGCTGATCGACGACCGCGAAGTGGCCATGGGTCGGCCGGCCCAGCCGGCGGCGGGTGTCGCCGGCCGGTTTCCCCAGGGCGGCTTGCCGTTCGACCTCGGTGGCCTCTTGGGCGAGGCCCTGCCCGAGGGGCTGCCCGGCATCGGGGATGAGGTTCGTGTCCAGATCCAGCAGCAGGTGCAGGAGGCGCTCGACCAGGCCGGCGCCGGCGGTTTAGGGGGGCAGGCACAGGCTCGGGTTGTCCAGATCTATCCGGGTGGCGGGTCGCAGAAGGTGATCGTGCACACCGACCAACGCGGCACCGTCGAGATCCGCGAGACCGACGGCAAGCGGACGGTGACGGTCCAGGATCCCGCGGGCCGGGAGGTGCATGCCGGGCCGCTCGACACCGACGCCGACCGGGAAACGCTGCCCGAGGCGTTTCGGGGCATGGTGGAGGAGGTCGAGGGGCGGCTCGGGGGCGGTGCCAAGCCCGCCAAGCCCGCAGGCAAGCCGGCCAAGCCCACCGCCGAGGACGACGAGATCTGAGCCACCAATCCTCGGCATCGGCCCGACGCGGGCCCGGCGGCAGCGGCCGTCGGGCCCTGCTATACTCCGCCGAATCGCCTACGCGCGGTGGCTGTAGCTCACTCGGTTAGAGCACCGGTTTGTGGTACCGGGGGTAGCGGGTTCGAATCCCGTCAGCCACCCTTCAAAACAAGGGTTTTCGGATCGCGAGTTTCGTGGGCCGATTCGGAATCCTCAAAAGTCCTCAAAACGCAGCGAGCACGGCCGAATCCGAAGAGCCTGCGGGTGGACGGCGGAAGAAAACAGCCGCACACTAGCTGCGGGGCGCAGCGGTTCAGCACCTGCCAATCGCAACGTTCGTCAGCAAGAACGCGAATCGTGGGCATGCCCGGTCGAGCGGCACGAGAACCCGTGGACCCTGCCCACCGTCAGCATCCCACGGATTCCCGTGATCGCCTTCCTCTGGGAGCGTCTGGGGGTCGAGAGGGATGCGGCGATGGGCGTCCTGCGGCAAGCCATCGCGGCGGCGATGCGAGCGAAGACCGACGAGTCGCCGGGCATAAAGAGCAAGATGGACGATGTGGCCCCGGTCAAGCGGGATCTGATCGGGGAGATAACGAAGATGCGGCGGGCGGGCCGGACCGATGTCAGCGACACGGTGGTCTCGGTGAACAGCCTGCCGCCGGTTTCGGAGCCGCGCTACGCCGTGGCCTGACTGCTGGGGGTGCCGGAGTGGCGAGTTCGCCTGCTGCCCGGGTGCCTTTGTCGGGCTTTCGGTGCCAGTCGAGTGGTAGGCGGTATGTCATCGCCGATCGATGGCGAGCCCGCTGCTGACTTTGGGTAAGATAAAGGCTCCATGTGTTCCCCGACGAGGATCTTTCCCATGGCAACGGTGTCCTATCCCCACATCGAGATTGCCGCCGACGGCACGGCGGTCGTCGAGGGCACGCGTACCAAGGTTGTTGAAATTGCTCTCGATCGACTGGCTCATCACTGGGATGCCGAGGAGATCCAGCGGCAGCATCCTCACCTGACGCTCGCCCAGATTTATGCGGCGCTGGCGTATTTCCATGATCATCGCCAGCACTTCGACTCGGATATCCACGAGCAGCTGAGAGACGTGGCCTTGATCGAATCCCGGCAGGAGCCATCCCTGTTGAGGGAGAAACTCCGACAAGCCGGTGAGCACCGGTGAGCCTCGCCCTCTATCTGGATCATCATGTGCCTGCGGCCATCGCGAATGGCCTGCGGCAACTGCGGATCGAGGTGTTGACCGTCGCAGAGGACGGGAGAGCCGACTGGGATGATGATCAACTCCTGGAGCGGGCCTTTGAGCTTGAGCGGGTTGTCTTCACCCAGGATCGTGATTTTCTGGTTCTGGCAGCCCGCTGGCAGGAGGCCCGACGGGAATTCGCGGGCATGGTCTACGGCCACCAACTACGGGTCACGGTCGGCGGTGCTGTGCGGGACATCGCCCTCATTGCATCCGTCATGACGCAGGCTGAGATGCGGAACCGAGTTGAATTTCTGCCGCTGTGAATCCCGCTGGCCCGCGTCACCAGGGGCGGTACGCTCGCCCCGTTTACCTCTCGCCATTCCCGTCACGGCTTGCCCAGCGGCCGTCTGGCGGCCGGGAGTTGGGCGAGGAGCGTGGGCCGTTCTCGGATTTGGGGATTCCTCAAATCGGTATTTGGTTTCGCCGTCTTGCCCATGGAGCAGGCGGAAGTGGGGAAGCTGCCAGGGTCGGAAATCCCTTGGATTTGTGGGTTTCCATTTGCTGCTGTACAAAACGAGGGGTGGTTCCTCCGGTAGACGCAGGTTTGTGGTACTGGGGGTAGCGGGTTCGAATCCCGTCAGCCACCCTGTTTTTCCTCCCCCGCATGTTTCCCGGCCCTCCTGGAGTCGTCCCATGCCGCGCCATGTCCTGCCCGCCGCCTCCCGCCGCACGTTCATCGCTACCTCGTCGGCCGTCGCCGCGGGCTACTGGGTTGCCCCCGGGCTGGCTGAAGACGCAAAGCCGGCCACCAGCGCCAACGAGGAGATCCGCTTCGCCTGCATCGGGATCGGTGGCAAGGGGCAGAGCGACTCGGCCGATGCCGGCCGCAGCGGGAAGGTGGTGGCCGTCGCCGACGTCGACTCCAACCAACTCAAGCGGGCCGAGAAGTCGTTCGCCGGCGCCAAGACCTACACCGACTTCCGCAAGATGTTCGCGGAGATGGCCGGCGAGTTCGATGCGGTCACCGTCAGCACCCCCGACCATGCCCACGTGATCGCGGCCGCCGAGGCGCTCAACCTCGGCAAGCACTGCTTCTGCCAGAAGCCGCTCACCCGCGCGATCGCCGAGGCCCGTTTGCTGGGCGACCTCGCCCGGGGCAAGGGCGTGGCGACCCAGATGGGCAACCAGGGAACGGCCGCCGACTCCCTGCGGCGGGCCGCGGCCTTCATCAAGTCGGGCGGCCTCGGCGCGGTGAAGGAGGTTCACGTCTGGACCAACCGGCCCGTCTGGCCGCAGGGCGGCGGGCGGCCCGCCGAGGCGGCCGTGCCCCAGAATCTCGACTGGGATTCCTGGGTCGGCCCGGCGCCGATGCGGCCCTACGGCGCCGGCTACCATCCCTTCGCCTGGCGGGGCTTCTGGGACTTCGGCACCGGCGCCCTCGGCGACATGGCCTGCCACACCTTCAACATGCCCTTCATGGCGCTCAACCTCCGCGACCCGGCGAGCGTGCAGGCGACCACCAGCGGCCACAACAAGGAGACGTATCCCAAGTGGTCGATCATCGACTTCGCCTTCCCGTCGCTGGGTGAGCGGGCGGCCGTGAAGGTGATGTGGTACGACGGCGGAAAACTGCCTGAGCAAACCTTGTTCGCGGGCTATCCGGGCGACAAGGACAAGAACGGCCAGGAGAAGCCGTTCAAGGCGGCCTCCAGCGGCGTGCTCGTGATCGGTGAGAAGGACACGCTCTATGCCCCTGGCGACTACTGCGAGAAGGGCTTCACCCTCAAGAGCGGTGGCAAGCCCGCCGACGTCGAGTTCGAGAAGTCGCCCGGGCACTTCCAGGAGTGGATCCGGGCGATCAAGGGGGGGCCGGCCGCCCGGAGCAACTTCCCCGACTATGCCGGCCCGCTGACCGAGACGATCCTGCTGGGCAATCTCGCCGTTTGGGCGGCCGACGCGCCGGAGACGGCCGGCAAGAAGGTGGAGTGGGATCCGAAGAGCTTGGTGGCCACCAACGCTCCCGAACTGGCCGAGATCGTGCGGCCGAAGTATCGCGAGGGCTGGAAGGCTTGAGGGTGCCGCGGAGCCGAG